>JALYXC010000299.1 GCA_030947315.1 Verrucomicrobiota bacterium
GGACTTTCCTGAATGGTAGCGCTGACTTCAATCGCGTAACTGCGCGTGGTTTGCGCTGCGCCCGAGATTGCAAAAAGATTCAACGCAAAAATCCCAAAAAATAATTTTGCCGGCCTGATATTTATTCTCATCGAGTTTTTAAAAATTAACGCAAAGCCTGACAATAAATCCTATTCTCGATCTTTTTGCAAAATGTTTTATTCACTGCTCAACGTGTCAATTTGAAAAAGACCGGCCACAAACCACGCGAAGCCAAAACTAAAAACGCCTCCTTAACTCCAGGTTGAAATAATCCTTTTTGCAGCCATGACGCGAAAAAAAGACGGCGCCTAAAAGCGCGATCGCATCGTTGCGCGATTAGTTGTTGCGTATCCGACCAGTTTGATTTTTTCAGACTGTAATTTCGCAGCGGCTCAATGGCCAACTCGGCGGATTCAAAAGCCAGCGACATTCCATTTCCCGTCACGGGCGGAATCATAGTCAATGCATCGCCCACGCAACATTCCACCGAAGCGTGGCGCGGTTGCAGCGATAAACCAGCGACCGCACAAAAAGAATTTTCGTCGAACCGCGCATTTTTTAAGCGTTCGCCCAAAAACGAATTCGGAGAACCACTCAGCCAATTTTTCCAATGCCGCGCCAAATCGGGCGACGTCGTTCGACTCCGAAACAATCCGCAAATATTAATTTCTTTTTCGTTGAGGCGACACAGACCGATGTAGCCATTGGACGCGAGATGCATTTCGATATCGGCTTGCAACGCCACATTTTGCGCGTGGATTTTCAATCCGAACCAGCGCCAGCCCTTTTCCACCGCTTGAATGCGCCGGCCACTGGCGGAAATCATTCCTTCGACAAAATTATTTTTCCAACGGTTATTTTCCTTCAATTCGCCGCCGAGACTTCGAAATTCTTTGGCCAGCAAATCATCCATCACAAACCGGGAAAGGCACAGAGCTGGTTCCGGCAATTTTTTAAGTGGTGATTTTAATCGAGCGGAAAAAAAAAGCGCCGTTTCCGACCAACGCGCGCCTGCGGCTAAAAACTTTTCCAACAACCCGAATCGCGCCAGGGATTTTTGTCCGCGCCCGCTGATAAATTCGCCGCAAACTCGGTGGCGCGGATAATGTCCCGTTTCCCAAATCACCACCGGAATTTGTTGTTGGCGCAAGCCAATCCCCAAAGTCAATCCGGCCAAACCGCCGCCGACAATCGTAATGGTTTTAGGCATGAAATTTTTAGTTTTGAATTTTGAGTTGTGGCGGCAACTACAAATTCGAAATTTCAATTTTACGTTTCGCGACAAAATTGTGGCTAAACATTCCGGCGCGATTTTCCTGCAGCGTCCAATCTTTTGTCTTGGGCCATAAATTTGATAATTCCGAATTTGAGAATCCAGCGCGAACACTGATAATCGCATCGTGGCGCGTGACAGCATTGCAACCAATCAACCCAATCATTCGACTAGCCGCCAACGCGAAATCAGAACGGCGCGGCTCACACGCCAGAAAAAAATTTGTTTGCGCCGCCACTTTTTCAAACAGCGCTGAAAGTTGTTTCTCAGAAAAATGGTGCAGAAATAAGTTGGCCATCAGGCAATCGCACTCGCCCAACCGCCCATCGAAAATATCCTCGGTGATAATTTTTACGTTCCAGCCCAACGCGCCAAAGCCAGCCCGCGTTTTTTCTGAAATGATATTTTGCCGATCCACTAAAGTGACTTCGATTTTTTTCCATTGAGAAAAATGTTGGGCCACGCGCAGCATAAAAGTTCCGTCGCCGGCGCCGATTTCAACAATGCGCTGGGGCGGATTTTCTGGAAAAGAATTTTTTAGATTTCGCTGCATGATTCCCAAATGGCCCATCCAAAGATTGACGCGTTGAAGATCGCGACGAGAACGTTCGGCGCGCGGCTCGTTCGGCAGCAGTTCATCCAGCCATTCCGGTTCGAGGATGCGGTTCATCTAAAAATGTTTTCACCACGAAGGCACAAAGTTTTTAAAATAATTCTAGTGTTGGGTAGCACCTTTCCAATTCGCACCCGCCAGAGGCAGTTGCTACCCGTTCACTTCGAGCAGCGCTCCGTGACAGCTAAATCCGGCCCCAAACGATGACATCCACCAAAATCCGCCGGGCGCATTTTGTTGCAAAGCCGATTGCAAAACAAAATAAACAAATGGACTGCTGAGGTTGCCAAAATTTTTTAAAATGTTTGCGCTCCAGCAAAGATCGTCAGACTGGAGTTTTAATTTTTCCTGCAACGCGAGCAAAACATCGCGCCCGCCGGCATGAAAAATCCAGGCTTTGATTTCTGATTGGCTGACTTTTTCCTTTTCCAGAAGCTCGCGTAAAACTATTTCCGCGCAGCGCGCCGCCAGCGGGGGAACTTGCGGCGAAAGAATATTTCTCAACAATCCATTTTTTTGCTCGAACCGCAGCAAATCCCGGTCGGCCGGGAAAAGAATCGAACTGGAATTTTTCCATTTTATCCGGCGTTGATTTTGATTGGACTGATGGGAAAGAACGGCTGCGCCCGCGCCGTCGCCAAATAGACAAGCGCTGATTAAAACGCCCGGATCATCATCTAAATAAAAAGCCGCGCTACAAATTTCGACGCAAATGGATAAAACATTTTCGCAACCATGAGAAGCGATCAACGCTTCGGCTGTTCGCAAATTAGGTAAGGCCGCGCCGCAACCTTGCCCCACCAAATCGAGACAAAAAATATTGGGCCGCAAACCGAGTCGCTCGCTGACATAACTAGTCAAGCCGGGACACAAATAGCCAGTGCAAGTGCTGATGATAATGGCGTTAATGTCGTCAGCTTTGCGGCCAGAATTTTGCAAAGCATTTTCGGCCGCTTGCGTCGCCAAAGCGGGCGCATTC
>JALYXC010000495.1 GCA_030947315.1 Verrucomicrobiota bacterium
GCTACAGTTGTTGTTGCTCGAAAAAATGCAGCGCGAATTTATTTTTTTCACCGCTCTTTCATAAAACGGCGCACCAGAAAAAAATATAAAATGCCTATGACCAGAATAGCGCCAATCACCCAAATCATAATCCGATGAAGATTCCCTTCCAAAAGCTGCTTGTCTTTTCCCGCAACCACTCCGATCCAGCAAAGCACCGAGCACCACACCGCTGAACCGAGCAAAGTAAAAAGCGAGTAAAGTTTAAAATTCATTTTGGCAATGCCCATCGGAATGCCGATGAGATGCCGGACTACCGGCAAAAGGCGCGACACGAAAACGCCGAACGGTCCGAAATTCGCCGCCCAGTTTTCCGCCGCGTGAATTTTTCCCTCGGTATTTAAATAATATTTTCCATATTTTAAAATCAACTCGCTTCCGGCCTGTCGCGCAGCCCAATTCTTTATGGTCGGGCGCGCCCAGGAACCCTAGGTGCCAGCGATAATAATTCCCGCCGCGTTGAACCTTCCTTTTTCGATATAAGTCGACGCAAACGGAATAATCAGCTCGCTCGGCAACGGAATCAAAGTGCTTTCCACCGCCATCATTAAAGCAATAAGCGGATAACCATAAGTGTCGAGCGCGCCCATATACCAGCCAATCAAATCTTTTAACATCGGCGCAGTTTTTGCTGGAAAAAGATTTAGCGCAAGTTTCCTTCGACAAAATAGATCACGACCTAAAAGGAAAATTCTGAATAAACAGTTTTCTCATTTCGTTCTTGTCCTTCAGAAGAATGCGCCATAAAAAATGCGTTTTCTAAAATGAATCATTCCAGCGCAAAGTTTTTAGTTTTATTAGTTTTCGTTTTTATTATTTCTCTTCAGGCGGAAGAATTTTTTCCAGTCATGGCCTGGAATGCGGCGCCCAATGATCCGGCCATTCTTGAAAAAATGCGCGAGTGCGGATTGACCGTCGCCGGTTTCGCTTCGACCAATACGCTTGATGCCTGCCACGCTGCGGGGTTGAAAGCGATCGTTTCCGACCCGCGCGCCGGTGGGTACGATTGGGCGAACGTGGATGAAAAAATTGCCCGGACAAATCTGACCAGTCTCGTCGCTGACGTTGGCAAACATCCGGCGGTTTACGGTTATTATTTGCGCGATGAACCGACCAGCAGTTTTTTTCCCGGCCTCGCGAAAGTCTCTTCTATTCTGCATGAACTCGCGCCGGACAAATGGGCCTACATAAATTTATTTCCCAACTATGCCAACGCCAGTCAACTCGGCGCGGCTAGTTACACCGACTATTTGGAAAAATTCATCGCGACCTGCCAACCGACTGTTCTTAGTTATGATCATTACGCATTGATGGATGACGGTTCGCTCAAAAATGGCTACTGGCTAAACCTCGAGCAAATGCGCGCGGCGGCTCAAAAACATCATCTCCCCTTTTGGAATATTGTTTTAGCGGTCGCGACTTTTAATTTTCGCGAACCGACCGCCGCTGATTTTCGATTCCAGGTTTATTCCACGCTGGCGTATGGCGGGCGGGGCATCGCTTATTTTACTTATTTTGCGCCGCAGGTGGGAAATTATCGCGGAGCAGCCATTGATCAATTTGGCAACCCGACTCCCGCGTGGAGTTACATGCAAAATGTAAATCTGCAAATTCAAAAACTTGCGCCAACACTTTTAAAGTTGAGTTGTAATGACGTTTATCATTTTGGTTCCGTGCCGGAAGGTTCCCATAAACCAACGGAAAAAAGTTTGCTCAAAACCGTGGACGGCGGTGATTACATAGCGGGCGAATTCACGCATGAAGACGGAAGCCGTTACGCGCTCATCGTCAATAAAGACGTGGTGAAATCGCACCCCTGCTCACCGAAATTTCGCATTCCGGTAAAAAGTTTAAAACTCATTTCCCCCTACAGCGGCGAAGCGATTGATTTCAGCGGCGAACAAGTCTGGATCGCTCCCGGAAGCGGCGCGCTTCTCAAATTAAAATAATCGCAGTCTTCAAAAAAAAAATTCGAATGTGGATCGGTAGGGCGGGACTCCGTCGAGCCACAATTTATTTCGAGAAAGTTACGGTTCGACGGAGTCTCACCCTACCATAAAGAATTTGTGGGTAAGTTCTAACTATTCAACGCTTTGAGAGCTTTTTTGGCGTCGGACACGCGCAAAATCAACAAGCCTTTTTTAGCGTCAGGCGGCGTCGCGCAATAAGCATATTCGATATTCACTTTGGCGTCGGCCAATCGGTGCGCAATTTTCGCGAGCGATCCTGGTTTGTTATCGCCCTCAATCAGCAGCACATCATCTTCCACGACCAGCGTGCCGCGCTCCTCAAAAATATGCAGCGCTTTTCGCGGATCGCTGACCACCATGCGCACCACACTGTGATCCACCGTGTCGCTCATGGAGATGGCGTAAATATTTATTTTCTCTTCGCTCAACGCCTCGCAAACCCGCGCTAAAGTGCCGGGGCGATTCTCCAGAAATAAAGCCAGTTGTTTTGTGAGTTGCATAAAATTCCTTTTCATGACAATTCAACAAAGCTCTCGAACAAGCAATTAGAATAACCGTGATCGCGCGCTGACATTTTTCAATTTTTTCTTTTCACCAAAATCAAAAAACAATTCATGCAGACTTTCGGCCATCTCGACGGCGCATTGCTTATTGATAAACCCGCCGGCCCGACTTCGCACGATGTGGTGGACGCCATT
>JALYXC010000318.1 GCA_030947315.1 Verrucomicrobiota bacterium
CGTTGGAACTTTTATTTTTAAAGCAAGCGCGCGCGCGGCAACTTTGTCGCCCATTAATTCCAAAAGTTCGGCCTTTGGTCCGACAAAAGTAATTCCAGCTTCACGACAAGCTTTGGCAAATTTCGCATTTTCGGAAAGAAATCCGTAACCGGGATGAATCATGTCCACGCCTTTTTCCACGGCAAGCGCGACGATACTTTCGATGTCGAGATACGCGCCGACGGGGCCTTTGCCTTCGCCGACTAAATACGCTTCGTCGGCCTTGAAACGATGAATGGAAAGACGATCTTCCTGCGCATAAATCGCGACCGTGCGAAGTCCGAGTTCAGTGGCGGCGCGAAAAACGCGAATGGCGATTTCGCTGCGATTGGCAACGAGCAATTTTTTAAACGCGCAACGAATCGGTTTTTGGAGAGGTTTGGATGAGCGAACGCTTGGCATAGTTCCGCGCCTTTATAAGGATGAAAATTGAAGAAGGCAAATTTGTTTCATGGAATCACTCGTCCAGATTATTTAATACGCACGCGTAACTGTTTAATGACAGAAAATTTGTTTTGGTTAAAGTGCGTTTCATGAATCCGACGGCGATCGAAGGCCATCTCAAACTCGTTCTTTTTCAATGGATGATTATTATCGCCGTGGCGTGGCTCTTTGGCCGGCTCGGAAAAAAAATCGGCCAGCCTTTGGCCGTGGGAGAAATTCTGGCCGGCCTTTTGCTGGGCCCCTCTTTTTTAGGATTGGCTTGGCCAAAAAACTGGCCGCCGCTTTTTCCGATGGAAACCCAGCAGTCCCTTCAACTTCTCGGCAAAATCGGTCTTATTCTTCTTCTGTTTCAAGTCGGTATGGAATTTGATTTCGGTCATCTGCGCTCTCGCTCGAAAACGGTCACGATGGTTTCACTTCTGGGAATTGTCGGGCCGGTGATCGGCGGATCATTGATCGGACGATGGCTGCACAAAAATTTTGCGCCTCAAACAAATTTTTTTGGGTTTCAACTTTTTATTTGTATCGCGCTTTCGATCACGGCGTTGCCAATCATGGGACGAATTTTGTTGGAAATGAAATTGGAACGAACTCCGTTGGGCGCGCTAGCCATTAGCGCAGCGGCCGTTGATGACGTGATTGGCTGGATTGGGTTGGCAGTGGTGACCGCGCTGGCCACGGCGAATTTCAGTTGGGGTCCC
Source organism: Verrucomicrobiota bacterium (assembly GCA_030947315.1). Classification (GTDB taxonomy): domain Bacteria; phylum Verrucomicrobiota; class Verrucomicrobiia; order Limisphaerales; family CANJXF01; genus JALYXC01. The sequence continues at coordinate 1,185 of JALYXC010000318.1, forward strand.
GTTTTTATTCAAGCGGCTGGCGTATTGGGTTTGTTTCTGCTTCTTATTTTTGTGGTTAGTCCGGCGCTGCGACGTTTGTGGCGACGCATGTCAGGCAGTGAGGAAATAATGCCGCCGGCTTTTTTGGCGATTTTGCTGATCGCGCTGTTTAGCTGCTGCCTGGTCACGAATCGGCTCGGTGTTTTTTCGATTTTCGGCGCGTTTCTTTTTGGCGTTTCGCTGCATCAGGAAATTGGATTAGTGAAAGCGTGGCGCGAAAAATTTTCTGATTTTGTGTTGGTTGCGCTGGTGCCGATTTTTTTTACGAACACCGGTTTGCGCACGGAAATTGGATCTTTGAATTCCGCGACGGCTTGGATGGGCTGTGGCTTGGTTCTGCTGATGGCGGCTTCCGGAAAACTCGGGGGCTGCTGGCTGGCGGCGCGGGTGACCGGCCAATCGCAACGAGAGGCGCTTTCGATTGCGGCGTTAATGAATACACGCGCCCTGATGGGATTGGTTGCGATCAATGTCGGTTACGAATTGAAATTATTGCCCAAAGAATTATTTACGATGTTTGTTCTGATGGCGCTGATCACGACGGCGATGACCGGGCCGATGCTCCGGTTTTGTTTGCCTAAAGAATTGCAGGCGATGGTTCCAGAATTCAAAAATAAAAATGCCAATCGAAAATAAAAAATCGGAGGGGCTAAATCCACAATTCTAAATCGGAAAAAATTGATTTACGAAACGGCGCGAAGTGCGCAAACACACGACACGTCACCGCGCTTTATTTGTTTTTGCGGCGATAGCTTCCGACAAGAAACCGAGTGCTTCGGCCCGCAGGACCGCGCCGACTAATCGGTTTTCTTTGAAAGTGTTGACGACGGGAACATTTCGTTGCTCGCTGGCAAGCAGGATGGGCAAGGCGTCCAACAACCGCTGACTGGGCGTTAAACAGGGTGGCGGCGGCCGCATGACGTCATACGCAATGACCGCGCTGAGTTCCTGACCGGCTCCAAAATATTCCTTCAAATCGTGCAAAGAAACGATGCCAACCAACCGTTGCTGTTCATCCACCACGGGCAAAAAATTATTGGGACTCGTGAGAAAACGGTCGGCGATTTCCCGCAAGCGAGTTGCTTCCAACAAAGGCGGCACCGATGCGCGCATCAGATCGCCCACGGTTTGTTCGGTCGCGGCTCCTTCGCGCACACTGTCCTCCGTCACTTCCAATCCTTTCAGCCGCAGCGGCTCCGTGTAGATGGATTGCGGATGAAATTTGCGCGCGATCAAAGTTGCAATCACGCTGGCCAGCATCAAGGCCGGCATTAAAGAATAATTCAATGAAATTTCAAAAATCATAATCATCGCCAGCAAAGGCGAACGAGTTGTCGCCGCCAACATGCCGCCCATGCCGACCAGAGCAAATGCGCCAGTGGGCAATTGCATTCCCAAATGCGCCTTGTGCAAAACCATTCCAAAAAGCGAGCCGAGCGCCGCGCCCAAAAATAATGTCGGCGTGAAAACTCCGCCGACTGCGCCCGAACCGATGCTGATAAGAGTGGCGAGAAATTTCGCCACAAAAATTCCGAATAAAAGTTGCAGCGCAAATTGATGATGCAAAATGCGGTTGGTGACGGAATAACCATTTCCCCATACTTCCGGAAAACCGAGGGCAATAATTCCGAGCAACAATCCACCCGCGCCCAGCCGCGCATACAACGGAAGTCGAATCGCTTGAAAAGTTTCTTCAAAATGCCGCAACATTTTTAGAAAAACCACCCCGAGCGCGCCGGCTAAAATTCCTAGAAAAAGAAACCAGGGCAATTGCGCCACGCTAGTAAAATTAAAAGCCGGCACTTCATAAAACGGTTTTATTCCGAAAAAATTCCGCGACACCATCGAAGAAATCACCGACGCAAAAACCAGCGGCGCAAACAAGTTCATCGAAAAATTTCCCAGCACAATTTGCGCGGCAAAAACGGCCCCCGCCACCGGCGCATTGTAAGCCGCGGCCATTCCTGACGCCGCGCCGCAGGCGACCAACAGCCGCAAACGATACGGTTGCCAATGCATGACTTGTCCCCATTTGGAAGCGAGCATGGCCGTCAATTGCGTAATGGCTCCTTCGCGTCCGATCGAAGCGCCCGTGCCAATACTCAGTAAAGACGAGACGCCTCGAATAAGCGCGGACCGAAATGGCAATCGCCCATCGCCGGCCACAACCACTTCCAACAAATTGCTCGACCCTTGCTTGCCGACGATGCGCAATCCCCAATATAAAACCAAGCCGGCCGCCAATCCGCCCAGAGTCGGAATCGCAAAGCGCTGCCAGCGATCCATCACCTCGGCCATTTCAGCCAAATCGCCGGGACGGCCGAAAACAACCTTTTGCACCCAATCAATGCAGCTATAAAAAAAAACGTTGACCAAACCGCCAATAACGCCAACACCGCCGGCCAGCAAGAGATGAAAAGTTTCTTCGTTGAAGTGAAGCTTCTCGCGAACACGCAATAATTTTTTCCAATGGCGCGAAATAAAATCGTGCGCCAACGGCAAAAACCGCTGCAATTTTTTGGGCCAGGCCTGCATCGAACGCGGCCAGTGTAAGAAAGGATTTCAATTTTTTCAATCTTTTCGCGCGAATCTAAAGATGTCTCGCGACGGACGCGAAGGAAGCGAAGACAAAATATTTTTTCTTGTCTTCTCTTGTCGTCTTCCAGTCCGTCCCGAGACTCACTTTCCACGACTCTCGACTTTCCAATTTCGCTTCGCTATTTTCCACGACAATGTCTTCGGTCGAAAAACCATTAATCATTGCGGGGCGCGAATTTCGTTCCCGCCTTTTTTTGGGCACTGGAAAATTCTCTGCGCCTGAAGTGATGCGTGACGCTCTCGCTGCCAGTGCCACTGAACTTGTCACAGTCGCTTTACGTCGGGCCGATTTATCCGGCAAAAAAGATCCGTTCGCCAATATTCTGGAATTTATTGATCCGAAAAAATATCTGCTTTTACCCAACACGAGCGGCGCGATGAATGCCGAAGAAGCCGTTCGTCTGGCGCGTCTCGCCGTGGCGGCGGGTTTGCCGAACTGGGTGAAATTAGAAATTCATCCTGATCCGCGGTATCTGTTGCCTGATCCGATTGAAACTTTTAAAGCGGCGGAAATTCTCGTTAAAGAAAATTTTATCGTGCTGCCTTATATTAATGCCGACCCCGTTTTGGCCAGGCGTTTGCAGGACATTGGCGTCGCAACGGTCATGCCGCTCGGTTCGTCGATTGGCTCCAATCGCGGAATTGAAACGCGCGGCCAAATCAGAATTATTTTAGAGCAAGCCCTCGTTCCAGTGGTGGTTGATGCGGGTATCGGCGCGCCAAGTCATGCTGCGGAAGCGATGGAAATGGGAGCCGATGCCGTTTTGGTCAACACCGCGATTGCCGTCGCCAATGATCCAAATCGCATGGCTCGCGCTTTTAAAATGGCGGTGGAAGCGGGCCGCGACTCTTTTGAAATCGGCTTGGGCGCGCCACAGAAAACGGCCAGCGCGACGAGTCCGCTGACGGCGTTTTTAAATTGAAGCGAAAATTAATTTCAAAATTTGTTTATCCGTTCATTGACTTTTTTTGACGCGCCCGACACTTTAATTTTATGACGGCGAGCATAATTCTCAAAGAAATCAGGGCGTTGCCGAGGCGTGAGAAAACCAAGTTGATGAAGGAAATTAATCGCGAGCGCGAGTTAGCCGAAGAACAGGAAGATGTTCGGCTATTTGACGATGCAGTACGCGACACGGTTAATGAAAAACCGGTTGACCTACGAAAATTTTTGAAGCAGGCGAAAATTAAGGCGTGAATTTCAAGGTCACTATTCATGCTCCGGCTAGAAAAAGCCTGAATCGCTTGCCCGAAAAAATTCAAACTCGTCTTGCTCAAGCCATGCTCGCTTTGGAAAATAATCCACGCCCCGCCGGAGTTGTAAAATTGGCCGGACGCGAAGGCTGGCGGATTCGGGTGGGAGACTATCGCGTCATTTATACAATTGATGACGCTCGCGACGAATTAACTATTTTTGCCATTGGCCACCGCCGCGAAATTTATCGCTGAAATGAAATCCCTCGCCCTCAGCCGCGTTTGCCAACTCCTGACTGCCTTTCGCCAAACCCGCTTTCTCGTTCTTGGCGATGTGATGCTCGATCAATTT
>JALYXC010000329.1 GCA_030947315.1 Verrucomicrobiota bacterium
TGATTCATCGAGACAATTTCGGTCGGTGATGTCGCCGTGAAAGAAAGTGAACGGTTTGGCGAGCGATTGGATTTCTCGCAGATTTTTCTGTTTTAAAGAAACGTCGTAAAAAGAATTTAGATCATCCAAAGCCCAAACCGCGTGACCGGAATTGAGCAATCGCTCGCAAAGATTCGAGCCGATAAATCCCGCGCCGCCGGTGACCAAAAAATTCATGAAAACGCAGAGTACAGAATTTAGAATTTAGAATACAGAATGAAAAAACCGAATTTTGCATTGTGGATTTTTTCGTCTTTGTAGCTTTCCGCCTTTGTGGTGAAATTAAAAAAATGAATGAGCCGTTGCTCCAACTCGATTTGCCCGGTGTTAAAAAATTGAAAAGCGGCAAAGTGCGCGAAGTGTTTGATCTGGGCGACCGATTGCTGTTTGTCGCGACGGATCGCATTTCCGCTTTTGATTGCGTGATGCCAAACGGCATTCCGCGCAAAGGCGAAATCCTGACGCAAATTTCTCATTTCTGGTTTGAACAAACAGAGTCGTTTCAGCCGAATCATTTGCTCGCGAAAGCGAACGATTCGTTGCCAGCGGAATTGCAAGCTTTCGCGGCGCAATTGGAACGTCGCAGCATGATTGTGAAAAAAGCGCAACCGCTGGCGATTGAATGCGTGGTGCGCGGTTATTTGGCTGGTTCAGGCTGGCTGGAATATAAAAAACAACAAACGGTTTGCGGCATCAAACTTCCAGCGGGCTTATCAGAATCGGCTGAGTTGCCGGAACCGATTTTTACCCCCGCAACGAAAGCCGAATCGGGCCACGACGAAAATATTTCCTTCGCAGAAGCAGAGAAAATTGTCGGCGCGGACCTCGCGCAACAAGCCCGCGACGCGAGTTTGAAAATTTACAATTTCGCCCGCGAATACGCCCGACAACGCGGCATCATCATCGCCGACACAAAATTTGAATTTGGTTTGTTCGAGGGAAAATTGATTTTAATTGATGAACTTCTGACGCCAGATTCTTCGCGTTTCTGGCCAGCAGATAAATATCAAGCCGGTCGCAGTCAGCCGAGTTTCGACAAACAATTCGTGCGCGATTATCTGGAGACTTTGGATTGGAATAAACAACCGCCTGCGCCGAAATTGCCAAATGAAGTAGTGGCAAAAACGCAGGAAAAATATCTGGAAGCTTACAAGCGATTGACCGGAGAAACCCTTTAAATGTCCATTGATCAATCAGAGAAATGCAGGTTAAAGGGGCGGAAAATTTTTCTCCGCTCGCCAATAAACGAAGACTGCTCGGAGTTTCTCACTTTAATCAAAAAAAGCACTCCAATTTATAGCGCGTTAAATTGTCCGATCAAGAGGAAAGGGCAGTTCGAAGATTATCTGCAACGTTGTCTTGCTGATGACTATTTTGGTTTTTTAATTTGTCGAAACGAAGATAACATTATTCTTGGGAACATTAATTTGTTTAACATTGTCAAACGCCGGCTTCAAAATGCGTGTATTGGATATTATGTGGGCGTAGAATACGCCCGTAAAGGTTATGCAACAGAGGCATTACAGTTAGTTGTTCGGTTTGCGTTTCAAAATCTAAAACTTCACCGCATTGAAGCAAATATTCAGCCGCAAAACACTGCTTCGCTAAGCCTCATTAAACGTTGTGGGTTCTCTTGCGAAGGATATTCGCCCCGTTACCTTAAAATTGGTGCTAAATGGTGTGATCACGAGCGGTGGGCAATTCTTAGAGAAGACTGGGGCAAAATTTGCCGCAAATGATGCAAAACCTTGTTGAAAATTTTTTGTCTTATTTGCGCAATGAGCGCGGACAACTTTCCATTCGCAATCCGCTCCAGACAAAGTAAAGTTTGAGCCATGAGCGTGGAGCAAATTAAAGCCACCATTGAATCAATGTCTGCCAGTGAACGGAAAAAGATCGTGCGCTGGTTTGACGAGCATCGCCATGAGTTGATCGGCGATGCCGGTGCTGCGGACGGCGACTTGTCTGAAGCGCAGGAGGCCGAACTGCTTCGTCGCCGCCGCGAATACGACGAACACCCGGAACGATTCGTTAGCATGGACAAAAAATCTCTCGACCGGATGTTCGCCCGAGTCCGCAAAAATGTTGCCGCTCAAATTCCATCCGCTCGTTGAGGCTGACGTTGAGGCCAGTGCAGGCTGGTATTCACAACAACAGTTGAGTCTTGCGGAACGTTTTCTGAGGGAGGTGCGCGAATGTTTGGATGCGCTGCCGACTAATGCCAGCTTGTATGCCATCCGTTTCGCTGACATCCGCCGGGTGAACCTGCCCGTTTTCCAACATGGCGTGTTTCACTTTATCGCCGACGACGCGATTGTGGTGCTGGGTATTTTGCACGGTCATCGCGATTCAAAAGCTGAACTACAATGGCGCCGCAAAAAATACGGTTGAATCAATCGTGCAAAACCTTGTTGAAGATTTTTTGTCTTATCTGCGACATGAGCGCGGGCAAGCCCAACACACGCAAAAAACTTACGCGGGGTTGCTTAAAAAATTTGTTGATTGGGCGGAAAAACAAAATCTTACGAGTTGGAATGCAGTGGAGCTTTCACATTTGATGTCGTTTTTGGAACACGAACGCGAACGCGGCTTGCTCAATCTGCCGAAAGATTCACCGCGCAAATTAAGTTCGGAAAGTCTTTATCTGGAAATCGCCGCCTTGCGCGCATTCTATCGCTTCGCTGAAAATGAAAAATTTCTTCCGGCCAACATCGCGGAAAATCTTTCTTTGCCGCGCCGTTGGAAACGGTTGCCCAAATCTTTGACCGATGCGGAAATCGAGCAGTTGCTCAGGGCCGAAAATCCCGCCATGCCGCAAACTTTATGCGATCAAGCTGTTTTGGAACTGGCTTACGCGTCCGGTTTGCGCTTGGCTGAATTGCGCAATCTCCGGTTGGAGCAACTGAACTTGGAAGCCGGTTTCATTAACGTGATTGGCAAAGGAAATAAAGAACGAGTCGTGCCAGTGGGAAAAAAAGCGGTCGAAGCGATTGAGCGTTATTTGAAATCAGGCCGGCCCAATCTGGTAAAGAAAATTTCTCCGGCGAATCTTTTTTTGACAAAACGCGGAACACCTTTTGCGCCGGTGACTTTGTGGCTGCGAATAAAAAATCGAGTTCGGCGCAGCGGGATTTCCCGGAATATTACGCCGCACATGTTGCGGCATAGTTTTGCCACCCATTTGCTGGAGCATGGAGCGGATTTGCGCGTAATTCAGGAACTGCTCGGTCACGCCACCATTAACACGACGGAAGTTTACACGCACGTAGCGGGATCAAGATTGCGAGAAGTGCATCGCAAATTTCATCCGCGGAGTTAATCAGGCGAATTGGGCGGAAACGATTCGATGTGTTTCTTTCCAATGTTGGATAGCTTCGCGCAGATGCGCGGCGGCCAGGTCAAATTCGTGTTTTAGTTCGGCAATTTTTTCGCGCGAGGCTGCCATCTTTTTTTCTGCGGCGCGGGAATATTCATTTTTCTTTTGCTCCCAATTTTTCGCGGCCTGGTGCAAGCGTTCCTGAGCGATTTCCCAACGCGTGTGGCTCGGTTCGGGCAAGGGCAGCGCGCTGGAATTCAAATGCAAAGTGAACTGCCTTTCCTTTTCGGCAATCTCGGCCAGAAGAATTTTTTCCAATGGAACGATGCGCAGTTGACCGACCATTTTCATTTTTGCGAGCAGCCAAATGGCCCATTTCGTTGGATCAAATTGCCAGGCTTTAACGCCGTTGCGATAATCATGTTGAAATTCGTGATGGAAATTATGATAGCCTTCCCCAAAAGTGAAGAGAGCCATCACGCCGCTGTCGCGTGCGCTGCATTTTCCCGAATAAGGCCGCGTGCCGATGGTATGACAAAGGGAATTAATACAAAAAGTCATGTGCTGAACGCAAACAACCCGCATCACGCCGGCCAATAAGAGACTGCCTAAAGCACCCTGCCAGGTTTGATACCAGGCCCAGCCAATCAACGCCGGCAAAATAAAACCGACTAAAACAGCGATTTTAAAAACGTGCCGATCCTGCCACCGCACAAAGGGATCCTGGCGCAAGTCATTGACATTATCGTAGGGCGGCTCGGGCTTAAGTTTGAAAAGAATCCAACCGATATGCGCGTGCCAAAATCCTTGGGAAATATCGTACGGATCATCTTCCTGGTCCACGTGTTTGTGGTGGCGGCGATGATCGGAAGTCCAAATCAGAGCCGAGCCTTCGAAAGCGGCTGCGCCAAAAAGCAGCGTGAACAAACGCACCGGCCAGCGCGCCTTAAAAGTCAAATGAGAAAAAAGCCGATGATAACCGAGTGTGATACTCAAACCTGTCGCCGCAAAAAATAAACTGAAAAGAATGACTTGAAACCAGTCCAGACC
>JALYXC010000340.1 GCA_030947315.1 Verrucomicrobiota bacterium
CGCGCGAGCCGGACGTTTACAACGAATTGTATAAGCCGAATAACCTCGATGACGGCGACGCGGACGACATTCATCGCTACAATAATTGGTATGCGCCATCGTCATTTATCACCGACGCAAAATTTGAAAAGGAAGCGAAAATTAACGGCGGAAAACGTCCGTTCATCGGCCAGGAAATGTCCACGGGTTATCCCGACCTCGACGACGGTTTGCCGGTCTTTCGTTACACGCGCGATTTGCTCACGCCGCAAGCGTGGATTGGAAATCTCGCCTATCGCGGCAACGACCCGAAATTTTTTCTCGACCATTATCGCGCCGTGACGAAACGCTGGGCGGAACGACTTCGTTACGAGCGAGGCGACCGCACGGCGGGTTTCATGTTGTTCGCAACCGAATGTTGGTTCTCGCACAGCTACGATGCAAAAACGGTGAAGCCGTATTCCGTTCTCGAAGCCGTGCGCGAAGCTTATTCGCCCGTCGGAGTCGCGCTGGAAACCGGACGTCGCCGATTTTTTATGGGCGAACAAATTGATACCGCCGTCTTCATCACGAACGACGATGAGAACCAAAAAGATTATTCGGATTTGCGAATTGAAATAAATTTCGTTGACCGCAAAAGTGGAAAAAAAATCAGCGTGAATGAAATTGGAAAATTACCGAAGCTCGCCTTCTACGAAACCGCGCGCGTGCCGGTGAAAATAAAATTTCCTTCGGAGACATCTCGCCGCGAATTGTCGCTGCAACTGCGTCTGTTAGATGGGGAAAAAGAAATCAGCCGCTCTACAGATTACGTGGAGATTCTTCCATCGGCGCAAAAAACTAAAATTGAGGCGCCCGTTTTCACTCGCAACATGGGACCGGAACTTGGCCGCTTTTTAAAAACAACGACACAGTTTTCAGCGGAGGCGGAACCTGCCAACGCAAAAGTAATTTTACTCGGCCTTCGCGACGATTTGGTGGGCTTGGAAAAAGCTGGCGATTTGCGCACTGTCATCGAACGTGGCGCCACCGCAATTATTTTTTCTCCGGGTGAAAAATTTACGAAGTTATTTCCAAATGAAATTCTCGATGTCAAAAATGCGCCTGGCGAGTTCGCCGATTTTTCTCCGTGCGCCGGAACGAAGCTCGCGGAAAATCTTGCACCGATGGATTTGAAATGGTGGGGACGCAAAGATGACGCACGGGTTTTTGTGGCTAACGCATCGCATCGCCTTCAAACCAATTCCACCGCGCGCGAGTTAATCCGTTTTATTCCCGCGCACGGTTACATTCCCGAAGAAAAAGTGAAGGAACAATATCGCACGGTGTTGTTTGAAATTCCGCTGGGAAAAGGCCGCCTTTGGGTTTGCGATCTCGATTTAGAAGCGTCTGTATTGGTCGATCCATCCGCGCAACAATTTGCTGTGAATTTATTTCGCGCCGCGGCGGATCCGAATTCGACAACGAAACTTCCGAAAGTTCCCACGCATGAAGAGTTGTTGAAACGCAAAAACCGAGTTGAAAATTGAACGCAAACCCAAACGCCGCCGCTCGCCCAGGGTGAGTGATGCGGCTTGCCGTAACCTCTTTAAAAAAGTTCTTTATCACTCGAGGGAGTTTCAGTACAATCGTTTGCAACCTTTTATGCCGCGAATGGGTTATTGTTTACTTTAAAAAATAAATCGGCTCTCTGAATTACTTAACTCAATCCATTAACCTTAAAAAAATGACTTCTCTCTCTCGAAAAAATATATTTCGGCTGGTTTGTTTTTGTCTGGCGAATATCCCGTTAATCAGTGGAGCGGTTAACCTTTCGCCGGCCACGCCGATTATTACGGAACCGTCGCCGGAAGGAAGAATTGTCAGTCCGTCTGATGTTCACATGGAAACGGCGCCTTTTTCCGATCCTGATCCGGGCGATACGCATCTTTGCAGCGACTGGGAAATTTGGACGGTCTTTCCCTCGGAGCGCGTTTGGGTAACGTCATGTATCGGTGGAATTGAAAAAATTCACACGCACCTGGGCGACGGAAGTTTTGAAAATTCATTGGCAGGACGGCGTGAATTGTTTTTCGATACTAATTATCGTATGCGCGTTCGTCACAAGGATAGCAGCGGAGATCCCGCCACAGAATGGAGCGCGTGGGCCGAACGCGGTTTTCGCACCACTTCTCCAATTCTGCCTACGCCCAGCGCCAACGGTTGGACAGTGCGACAGCCCGGTTACAAAGTGGAAATTGTTGCGACGAATTTTCAATTACCCGTCAACATCGCCTTCGTTCCGAATCCGGGAAGTCATCCGGACGACCCGTATTATTATGTGACGGAACTTTACGGGAATATCAAAGTGGTGACGCGCGATGGAACGGTTTTAAATTATGCCACTAATCTTTTAAACTTTAATGAGACCGGCGCGTTTCCCGGCTCGGGCGAACAAGGGCTGACTGGAATCGCGATTGATCCGACCAATGGCGATTTGTTTGTGAGCATGCTTTATGAGGACACGAATTCGGTGGCCAATCCCAAACCGCATTATCCAAAAGTGGTTCGTTTCCAAAGCAACGATGGCGGACTCACAGCCGCGACTCAAACCATTATTCTCAATATGTTTGGCGAAACGCAGGGGCAATCACATCAGATTTCCAATCTTTCTTTTGGCCCCGACGGCAAACTTTACGTCCACATGGGCGACGGCTTTGATGCGACGAAAGGACAAGATACGAATTCTTTTCGCGGAAAAATTTTGCGCATGAATCGGGACGGCTCGCCTGCTACGGATAATCCATTTTACAACGCGAGCAATGGCATTACCGCGACCGATTATATTTATGCTTATGGTTTGCGAAATCCGTTTGGCGGCGCGTGGCGAGCGGCCGATGGATTTCATTACGAAGTGGAAAACGGACCGAACGTGGATCGTTTTGCTAAAATTGTGGCGGGCCGAAATTATCTTTATACGGGCAGCGATAGCAGCATGACGAACTTCGCGCTTTACAATTGGTCGCCAGCGGTCGGCCCGGTAAATCTGGTTTTTATTGAGCCTCAAATTTTTAGCGGCAGCAGCTTGCCGACCAATAAAATCGGACATGCCTTTGTGACTGAATCGGGATCCACTTATGCGAGTGGCCCGCAAACCAAAGGCAAACGAATCACCGAATTTGTTCTAAGCACCAACGGAAATTTAGTCAGCGGCCCGACGACATTAATTGAATACACGGGCGCGGGCAAAGCCACGGTGGCGGCGTTGGCCGCAGGCCCGGATGGACTTTATTTTAGCGATCTTTACAAAGATTTGAACGCCGTCTCGCCGACGGAACGAGGCGCAAATATTCTACGCGTTCGATTCGTCGGCTTGCCGCCGTCCGGCAATGGCGATGGTTTAACGGCGCAATATTTTGATAATTCTGATTTGACGAATTTAAAAATCATTCGCACCAACGCCACCGTGGATTTCAATTGGGGCACCAATTCACCCGATCCATTGATTGGGCCGGATACTTTTTCCGCGCGTTGGACTGGACAAGTGCAACCGCAATCCAGCGAGACTTACACCTTCTCAACTGTGACCGACGATGGCGTGCGCCTATGGGTGGACAATCAGCTTT
>JALYXC010000359.1 GCA_030947315.1 Verrucomicrobiota bacterium
ACATGTTCATCGCCGATGATGGGAATGAGTTTTTGCTCGTGCGGAATCTGAATTGGCAGCGGACGAACAATATGTTTGCCGATGAGATGCGCGTAACGCGTGTCCTTCGGATTCACGGCAACGGCGGTGTCGCCAGAAATCGTTTCCGGCCGCGTCGTGGCGATGGTGAGCCAAGTGTCTGGTTCTTCGGCGACCTGAACTTTGAAATGATACATGAAACCCTTTTGCGGTTTCATTTCGACTTCTTCGTCGCTGAGCGCGGTTTGCGAAACAGGACACCAATTCACCATCCGTTTGCCGCGATAGATGAGTCCCTTTTTGTAAAGTTCGACAAAAACTTTCTGGACACAGCGGGAATATTCCGGGTCCATCGTGAAACGTCCGCGCGTCCAATCGCAGGAGCAGCCGAGCTTCTTGAGCTGATTGATGATGATGCCGCCGTGTTTTTCTTTCCACGTCCAGACGCGTTTCAAAAATTCTTCGCGACCGAGATCGTATTTGGTTTTGCGCTCCTCTTTTTTCAGCGCTTTTTCAACCTGCACTTGCGTAGCGATGCCAGCGTGGTCGGTGCCCGGCAGCCAGAGAACTTCCTTGCCGTCCATGCGCGCTTTGCGACTGAGAATATCCTGGATGGTGTTGTTGAGGACGTGTCCCATGTGCAACATGCCCGTGACATTCGGCGGCGGAATGACGATGGAATAGGCGGGCCGTTTTTCACCGACGCGCGACGGCTCGGCGACGAAACATTTCTGATCAAGCCAGAATTGATACCATTTTTCTTCAACGGCTTGCGGCTCGTACGCTTTGGAAATTTCGGGCATGAGTTTAAGAAATAATTTCAAATTCGCCGAACTGGCGGAAATGATCATCAAAAGTAAGCACTTGTCTTAAACCCAAACGGCGCATGATCACAAACGAAGTCGCATCGCAGAGCGAATAAGCTTTATCAGCGTGTGATTGTAAAATTCCAATAGCGTCCTCCTGATCCTGATGCGTCACCGCTTCGAGATTTACAATCGGGTTGTTCCACAAATCCTCAAGGATCAATCGCTTTTTTTTTGTATTCCGTGAAAAATGAGCATGCGTTTTGCACAAAACCGGAAGCGTGGTCACAATACGAAGTCGTCGTCGAAAAACTTCGATGAGAATTTGCCTGGCTTGGGAATGGAGTTCCTGCCTTTCATCACGATAGGCAATCCAGAACGAAGCATCCAAAAACAGATGCCCCTTCATTCGGTTTCATCAAGCTCTCGAAGTTTTTTGTCGTAGGCCTTGCTGGCCTTCGGATTGTCAAAGTAATCTTCAGGAAGCGGTGGCGCTTCGACCCGCTTGCCTTTCACTTTAATCCATTTTTTCGGCCCGCCATATAAATAATGGTCATGATTAATCGCCGCGTCACTGGGCGAATCCCAATCTGAATCCACTGGAGTGGGCCGCAGCATCGGATTGTTCGTCCATGCGTCTTCGGGAATTTCCATCTTCTCATCAATGAATTCCCGGATCACTGCAGCCATGGGTTCGTCGCGGCGCGACGCTTCCCGCTGAACAAAATCATATTCAGGTTTGCTAAGATAAATCTGTGTCCGGACCATTGGATCCGCTTGGACTTCATACGCTAAAGCGGCTTCGTTAAAGGTATCCTTTGATGGCGGTGCCTCTGGATATTTTTTTATTTTTTTTGTTTTCACGCGCCAACCATACATCATGCTGTATAGCCGTCAACCCTTTTTCATCAATCCATATTCCAAGCTATCAACCAAAGCCTGGAGGCTGGCCTCAATAATATTTGTGCTCACTCCTACCGTGCCCCAGTCATCTTTTCCGTCGGTCGATTCAATTAAAACTCGCGTTGTTGAAGCCGTTCCACTTTGGGCGTCGTTTGCTGGTTTGCTAATAGGCTCAAATTTTTCGCCATCAAGGATGCGGACTTTGTAATCAGTCAGTTGAACTTTTTTCAATTGCGGAAAAAATTTTCCCAACGCCAGTCGCAATGCGGAATCCAATGCGTTCACCGGACCGTCACCTTCAGCAACGCGGTGAGCCGCTTCATTGCCGACGCGCACTTTCACGGTTGCTTCGCAAATAGATTTTCCTTCCGCGCCTTTTTTCACCGCAGAATCCCGACGCATGGAAACGTGATACGCTTCCACCACGAAAGGCGGATTCTCATTTCTCAAACGACGGCGGATCAATAAAGCCAAGGAACCTTCCGCCGCTTCAAATTCGTACCCGGCATGTTCCAATTCCTTGATGCGAGTTAGAATCGCTTTGAGCTCGGGCGTCTCGTGGGTGATTTTAAAACCAAGCTCCTGTGCTTTCATCACGATATTGCTACGACCTGCCAAATCGCTGATTAAAACAGAGCGCTCATTGCCGACGAGAGATGGATCAATATGCTCGTAACTCCGCGCTAATTTTTGCACGGCGTTGACATGAGTCCCGCCTTTGTGAGAAAAAGCGGCGGAACCCACCCACGGCTGGCGCGGGCTGTGACGAATATTGGCAATTTCATCCACGAACTGGGAAAGTTGTTTTAATTGCGCTAACGATTTTTGCGGGACACAAAACTTCTTCAATTTCAAGGCCACGTTCGGAATCACGCTCGTCAAATTGCAATTGCCAGTTCGCTCGCCGTAACCATTGATGGTTCCCTGAACATGGGTGGCGCCGTTTTCCAGCGCGGCTAACG
>JALYXC010000364.1 GCA_030947315.1 Verrucomicrobiota bacterium
AAATTGAACGAGGCGCAACTGACGCAAAGGCGCGGGCAACTGGTCGAGGCCGCCAAACTTTATGATCAGGCCATCGAACTTTTTCCGAACATTGGCACCTTGGCCGAAGCGGAATCTGACAAAAAACAATCTGTCGCGGGGTCCGTCACGGTGCGTCTGCAATTGGCGCGCGAAGCGCAAAAACGCGGACAATATGCCGCGTCCAACGAACAGCTTTTGCGCATTTTAAAAATTGATCCGAAAAATCAGACGGCCATGCAATTGAAAATCGAAAATGACAAAGCGATCATCGCCCAGCGCGGCACCTTGCCCAGTCCGGAAGCTATCGCCACAATTCCAGATCGGCAAAAGGAGATTCTTCAGGCCGCCACTTTGGCCCAGGACGGAAAACTTTTTTATGAAATGGGAAAACTTCCCGAAGCCGATAAAAAATTAAAAGAGGCTTTTAAATTGGATCCGGAAAACAGGCTGGCGCTTTATTATCTAAGTCTTTTGAAAGAACGCCACTTTGTGCACGAACATAACCAGCGCGAACTCACCGTCAAAGAAGCTCTGGTCCAGGTCGAAAAAGAATGGAATCCTTCCATCAAGCGGGAAGCGCTTCCGTTTCCCAATCCGCTCAATCGCACGCCGCAAGTTTTTAGCAGTCCCGGTCGTCAGCAAATTATGTCCAAGCTGGATAAAATTCGGATGAACGCGTTTTATGACGGATTGCCTTTGGGCGAAGTGTTAAAAGATTTGACTGACAAGACGGTCAAGTCCGATCCCGAAAAAGCGGGCGTTAATTTCATGATTCAAACTCATGCCGATGTCGCGCCGGTGGCCACGACGCCGGCTGATCCCAACGCCCCCGCCGTGGTGTTGGAACCGCCCGCGCCCGTGGATATTTCCGCCATCACGATCAAACTAAATCCCGAACTGCGCAATCTGCGGTTGGCCGACGTGCTGGACGCGATTATTAATTCAGCGGATCAGCCTATTAAATTTGAGGTCAAAGATTACGCCGTCGTGTTTTCGCCTCGGCCTCCCGAAGCAGTCACATTGGTCACCAAAAAATTCAGAGTGGATCCAAATACTTTTCTGCAAGGTTTGGAAAGTGTTTCTGCTTTGAGTTTGCAATTTGGCCAGACCGGTGGAAAGGGAGGAGGAGGCGGCGGCCAACAACAAGACAGCACTGCTTTCAGTATTCCGCGCGTTGCTTTAGCGCAAATTGTCCGGGGCGGCGGCGGCGCCGGAGCGGGAGCGCAAGCGGGGCTTGGCATTAATTATGTCACCAAAACCAATCTGACTGCGCGAGTTAATGAAATGGTGCGCGACTATTTTACCACAGCCGGAGTGGATATGGCTCCGCCCAGGACTGTTTTCTGGAATGAACGCGCGGGAGTTTTATTTGTAAGAGCTTCCGCCGCCGATTTGGATTTAATCGCGTCCGCCGTGGATGCTCTGAACGTAGCGCCGCCGCAGGTCACGATTAAAGCTCGCTTCGCTGAAATCACTCAGGAAGACAGCAAAGCCTTGGGTTTTGATTGGTTTCTCGGAAATACTTTGTTGAATAAGGGCACAATTGGCGCGCAAACTGGATCGGCTCCTTCGTATTCAGGAAGACCGAGTGTGGCCAATCCGAGTGGGACTTTTCCGGGGCCTGGTTTTGGTCCCGGCTTTCCTGGCCCCGGCGCGATTTTGCCTTCTATAACGGACAATCAATTGACAGCTGGAATTCGAAACCGAGTCGGCTCGGCAACTATTCCGAATGCGAATGACGTTCCGGCTTTGGCCACTATTACCGGCGTTTTAACCGATCCACAATTTCGCGTGGTGATTCACGCGCTTGAACAACGCGGCGGCGTTGATGTCCTTTCCGCGCCGAGTGTCACGACTTTGAGCGGACGCCAGGCGGAAATTTCCGTTCTTACTTTGAATACTATTGTTGCGAACGTTGACGTTACGGCCAATACCACCCAGGGAGCCGTAGGTGCGAATGGGGTCGGGGGGGCTGGAGTAGCCGTTCCAACTATTACCTATTTCGTGCAGCCGCTTCCGTTCGGCACAACTTTGGATGTGGTTCCCTATGTTTCTTCGGATGATTATTCTATTCAAATGAGTATTATTCCGACGGTCACGGAATTTCTGGGTTATGATAATCCAGGGCAATTCGTTCCCCAAGGCCAGGCGGCGGCGGGTAATACAATCGGTGTTCCTTTGACGGCGGTGTTGCCGTTGCCGCGTTTAAGCCTTCGCCAAGTGACGACCAGTTGCAATGTTTATGATGGTCAGACTGTCGTGTTGGGCGGATTAATTACGGAAAATGTCAATAAAATCAAAGATAAAATTCCGGTGTTGGGCGATTTGCCTTTTGTCGGGCGATTGTTTCGCAGTGAATCGCAAAATTCTGTCAAACGCAATTTAATGATTTTTGTGACGCCGACGATTATTGATCCAGCGGGAAACCGGGTTCATAGCGATGACGAATTGCCTTTTGCGCAAGCGTCCATTCCGCAGCAAACGACAATAATTGCCCCGGTGCCAGCCGTGGTTGCTCCGGTTCCGGCTGTAGTCGTTCCTGCTCCTGTTCCGATCCCTGAAGTGGTTGTTCCCGCGCCTGAGGGAGTGGCTCCCACGCCTGAAGTAATTGTTCCAGCGCCGGAAGTTCCCGCGCCAACAGTGCCGGCTCCGGAAGCAGAGGTTCCGGTTCCGGTCGTTCCTGCGCCCAAAACGCCCGAGCCATAGTAGACAGGGTAGGGCAGGCGTCCCGCCTGTCCAAACGGCGCTTCAGCGCGAGCGCGTTGCCTCGCGTACGTCGGCGCGGGAAGGCGGGACGCCTAGCCTACTTTAAAATACGCTCTTTTTGCCTGAATGTCTTTGGGAAATAGTATTACAATTTAACTTTCAAAAACTTTCCCGATGTCGCAACGGCTTTTTATTATTGATGGGCATGCCTATGCGTATCGCGCTTTTTACGCGATTCGCCAGCTCAATTCACCCAGCGGAAAACCGACCAATGCAATTTATGGTTTCATCAAGATGCTCGGCAAAATGCGCGCGTTTCTGCAGCCGTCGCATTTGATGGTTGTTTGGGATGGCGGTCTCGCTTCCGAACGAATGACCCTGTTGCCCGAATACAAAACGCATCGTCCGCCGATGCCGGCGCCGCTGGAAATGCAGTTGGACGAAATTGTCCGCTATTTAAAATGCGCCAACATCGCATCTTATCTTCGCGAAGGAATTGAGGCGGACGATTGGATTGCGACCTTGACGCGTCGAGCTGTTGAGAAAAGTCTTCCGGTGGTCATTGCCAGCGCGGACAAGGATTTTTTTCAACTTGTTTCGCCGCTGGTCGGTTTGCTCAATCCGAACGACAAAGAAGCCCGCATCTGGACGCGGGAAGAAGTCTGCGCCAAAACTGGCGTCTGCCCGGAGCAAATTGTGGATTGGCTCAGTTTGATCGGCGATAGCGTGGACAATATTCCGGGTGTGCCGGGAATCGGCCCGATGACGGCCGCAAATCTTTTGAAACAATTTGGTTCGCTCGATGATTTGTTGACGCGTTTGGACGAAGTGAAATCAGCGCGGCATCGGGAAAATTTACGCGCCGCGCAAGAAGCAATTCGGCGCAATCAAAAAATGATCCGGTTGCGCGATGATTTGCCGGACGACTGTTCATTGGAAGAATTGGCGATGGCGCCGCCGAACAATCAATTGTTGATGGAATGTTATTCTGAATGGGGATTTAAATCGTTGCTGCAGGAAGCGCAGACGCAGGAAGGTTTTAAGTTTTGAAATTTGGATTAGTTAGCGTAGATTTTCCCATTGCGTGAATCTCATTAAAATTCAAAAACTAAAATTCAAGAAGTATTTTGCTTTTACCCTGATTGAATTATTGGTGGTCATTGCCATTATTGCGATTCTCGCAGGAATGCTTTTGCCAGCGTTGGCCAAAGCCAAAGCGAAAGCGCACCGCACGGCTTGTGTCAGTCAATTGAAACAGCTGCAACTTGGCTGGGCCATGTATGCTCATGATAATAATGATTTACTGGTGAACAGCGACACCAATGCGGGCGCGGCTTGGATTCAGGGCAGTATGCAAAATGCCAATGACAGCACTAACCTGGATTTAATTAAACAGGGAAAACTTTTTTCCTATAATCCTTCCACAAAAATTTACCGCTGTCCGACTGACAAAAGCGAATCGGGCGGAGTGCCGCGAGTGCGCAGTTATTCGATGAACAGCCGGTTCGCCAGTGTCCAGCCCCTGCTGGGCAGCGGCCAGAACTTTTATCGGATTTATCGTAAATGGACCGAAATCACCAAGCCGTCACCTTCGAGCTTATGGGTTTTTATTGATGAACATGAAGACACCATTGATAAAGGGTCTATCCGTGGTTTTTTTCTGATGGTGGGGCCAGCGACCGCAAGATTTTTGCAAAACATGCCGGTGACTAAACGACACGATAACAGCTATGTTTTATCTTTTGCTGATAGCCATGTTGAAGTCTGGAAATTAAAAGTCACGCGTAATTGGGCAGCGCCTGCGCCCGTGCCGAACGGACTTGGAAATATTGACGCGCAACGCTTAGCCGAGGCCACCACGGCGCTTCAATAAAAAACGCGTCATGAGAAAATCCGGATTGAAAACGTCGGTAAAGAATTTTCTCCGAGCAAAGTTTAAATTTGAAAATCACAAATCAAAAATTCTGGCCGGGCTTTTAAAATTTCGCGCCTAAAAATTTTTGGAAAAATAAATAGACACCTGTTGAAAGCCCTGATACGGTATGCCAGTGCGTAATCTCAAATCTCATTTTTTACGGACAGGCCGCGTGTCTTTACTCGGTTTGATTTTATTTTGTATTTCTTCCCACGCGCAAACTTTTACCAATCTGGCCGGTGAATATTCCATTGTTGGTTCTTTGCCCGGCGCGCAAGTCGGCAATGCGGTGGCTTTCAATTCGAGTAATGGCTGGATTGTTTGGTCTGACAATGCGACGGATGGCAATGGGCTGGGCATCAGCGCGCGCCATTTGGATCTTAATTTATCCGGCGATCAGAATGTTTTTCGCGTCAACGAAACTGCCGCGGGCGATCAGGAAAATCCGCAGGTCGCTTTGCTCAAGAACAACGGCGCGGCTTTTGTCTGGCAAGGCGGCCGGCTTGGTTTTCAGAAAATTTTCGCGCGCTTTATTGGGGCGGATGGAACCTTTGTTTCGGGCGATGTTCAGGTCAATTCTTATACCGGCTCACAACAGATTCAGCCGGCCATTGCTTCTTTGAGTAATAGCAATGTGGTGGTTTGCTGGGCGAGTTTCGGACAGGATGGAAGTTTATTTGGAATTTTCGGGCAAGTACTTTCATCCACTGGACAGCGGGTGGGTTCTGAATTTCAAGTCAACCAAACTTCCGCGGGGAACCAGCGCGGCCCAACGGTGACCAGTCTGGCCAATGGAAATTTCGTGGTGGCCTGGGCTTCGGAAAAACTCAATCCGGACGTCAATGCGCGGATGCAATATTTAATCAATATTTATGGACGAATTTTCACGCCGTCCGGCGCGCCGGTCGGCGGTGAATTTTTAATCAGTTCCGGCACAAATTTTTGTGCGAATCCTTCTCTTTGTCCAACATCGGATGGCGGGTTTGCCGCTGCCTGGAGTCAAAAGGATAATTTAATCATCAGCAACGGCTGGGACGTTTTTTATCGCGGTTTCAACGCCAGCGCCATTCCTCGCAATACTCCATTTCTGATAAACACTCAACTTTTTGGCGATCAATTTGGTCCCAAAATTGCCGCTGATGGCACCAACGCTTTCGTGATTTGGACCAGTGTGGGCCAGGACGGATCCGATGAAGGTATTTACGGGCAATACTTGACTTTAAGTGGTCAACGCATCGGCAGCGAACTTCGCGTCAATACGACTACTTTGGACAAACAAATTCAACCGGCCCTGGGCGTGGATCCGTCGGGCCGGTATCTGGTGACCTGGTCGAGTTTTGAAGATGATGCAAGTAGTTTTGATTTATTCGCGCAACGTTATATTGTCGGCGCCGGGAATGGATTACTCGCTCCTACTCCCTATGTTTCAGCATTAAA
>JALYXC010000365.1 GCA_030947315.1 Verrucomicrobiota bacterium
GAGTGCAGGTGGCAGTTCGGGCAATGGCACAATATTCGCCATTAACACCAGTGGCACAGGTTTTACGAACCTACATAGCTTTACGGCGCTTTCTCCTCTGTCACTTGGGGTTAACGGCGATGGAGCAACTTCGCAGGCCGGGTTAATTTTATCGGGAAATACGCTGTACGGGACGGCGGCTTATGGGGGTAGTTTTGGCAATGGCACTCTATTTAGTCTTTCCTTTCTGCCGCAACTAACGATAGTGCTTTCTGAAACAAATATTGTTTTGAGGTGGCCAACCAATGTTGCCGGGTTCAGTTATCTGGGCTTCGCTTTGCAATCCACCACAAATCTTGTTTCACCGGTAATTTGGAGCACGGTTTTCCCGCCGCCGACCGTTATCAACGGGCAGAATGTAGTAACTAATGCTCTCTCCGGCACTCAGAAATTTTACCGGTTAATTCAGTAATTAACTTAAGGGAAGTTAGTCACCAATTTCCTGGGATCTCGGTGGCAAATTCTCCGGGGCAACATCCTGGGAGTTCCACGAATTTATTTATTTTTCGGCCGATTTATCTCGTTTGTTTCCAGGCAACTCGTCTTGAGGAATTGGAGAAACGTTTTGTGCTTGTGCAAAACTTCGTCGTGCGCCAACTCCGTGAAAATAAAAATCAATTTGTTTTTCTGCAAATCTTCCGGCGTGATCTCTTTTTCATTTTTCGCCAGAAAAGAAACATTTTTATTTTTTAAATCGGCCATTAACTTTTCAGTTTCCTTTTTGGTTCCGCCATGCTCGGTGTAAATATTGAGCAAGCGTCCAGAGTGCTGATCGAACCAGTCGGTGAATTTTTTAGTTTGCGCGTAGAGCGCGTCAAAAAGCCAGACTTCCTCAATCTGTTTGCTTAATCCGCCGCGCGCTAAAATGGAGGCCATGACCTGATAGCCGCCGCTGTGGCCGGACAAAATAATTTTGCCAATTTCTTTTTTTTGAAAATTATTTTTTTGGGCGAGCGTGCTCATGACTTCGCTCATGAAATTTTTTAATCCATTTTCATCTTCCAATTTTCCATCAAAAGAATCGGGCGCGTCGAACGGTCCTTGAGGAATAATCAAAATGGCGTTGCGGCCGCTTTCCTGAAATTGTTCGATGAGCTGGTAGCGTTCTAAAACGCCGCTCACATGGTTGTGCCAGCCATGGAAATGAATGACGAAATCAAGTTTCCGGCCGGGGCGAAATCCTTTGGGAATAAAAATGGCGACAGTGCTGTCTTGATAATGTTTTTGCGCGGGAAAAAATTCGCCTTTTTCATTTTTGTAACCTTGCGCGCGTTTCGGATGCGGGAAGGGCGCCGAAACAAAATTGGTCAGAATCAATTCGCCGGCGATGGCGTACTGCGTGGGAAGATTTTCGGCCTGGAGCGACGAAGTCATGACAAAAAATAAAATCAATTCAACAAGAATGGTTCTGATTTGCATAAGATTTAATTTGATTTGATAATTTACTTTCTTGATTTTGGCGCGAGCGATTTTGGATAAGTTGGCTTGGTCGTTTTGTTGGTTTTAAAAGCGGAGCGTAAAAGCCAATGCCGTTTCAAACCTTGCATCAGTTCGTCGGAATGAATTACCGCGGCAGAAATTTCAGAAAGAATACTGGGGTTGATCTCCACTTGGAAATTTAAATTGCTGGTCAGATCAGCGAGGTTATCGAGGGAACGATTTAAATTGGAAACGGCGATGGTCAAATTGGTGTCCGCGCTGGTCAAGGTCGCGTCGGCGGATTTTAAAGTGTGTTCGAGTTGCCGATGAAGATTGGTGGGAATCAGCCATTCGCCAAGCGAACCGTGCGGGTCGCGAATATTTTCGCTCATCAACGTGAGGTTGGTCAGGACGGGACGAGTCTGGACTAAAATAGAATTGAACTGGCTGGCCGCGCCGCTGACGTTAGTCAAAACGCCGGAAAGTTTATTGGTAAAATCCCAAATATTCGGCAATGCTTTTTCCACTTGATCGGCCAATTTTTCCATTCGTTTGGTGACGGCGGGCGATTCGTCGGCAATAAGCCAATACGGTTTTGAGGTTTTGGTAAAATTCGTATAAACGCTATCTTGATCAACCCAGATTTCGGTGAGCTTTTTATCTTTTTCATGATAGGTGGCATGGAGGTTATTGGTTTTGCCATTGGTGCCGCCTTTAGTCACTTCCAGAGAACGGTTTCCCAATAAATCGGTGGAAGTAACTTTGACTCTGGAATCGTTCCACAAATATCCGTAATAGGGCGCGCGAATATTAAACTCCACATACACATTATATTGCTTGCCCGGATCTTCCGCGGTGATTTTAGTAATTTCTCCGACATTGAAGCCCATGAGTTTGACGGGTTCGCCTACATTTAATCCAGCGGCGCTATCCACGTAAGTAAAGTAGGGCGCTTTCGTGACGAACCAGCCGTGGCGTTTGCCGGTGTGATAAATGTAATACGCCAGCCCCGCCAGCAAGAGCAATGTGGCAACCGTCACGAATAAACCGACGACACGTTCGACGCGACCCAGGCGAGTGCGCAGTTGCGGAGTTAAATCTTGCAAGGCCATATAAAGTTACGAATCAAACTATATTTAACGCAAAGACGCGAAGACGCGAAGACGCAGAGCCACAAACATTTTGCGACAACGGTTGAAGCCTACATAACAATCGTTTTTCATTGCGTCTTCGTGTCTTCGCGCCTTTGCGTTAATTTTTTATTTCTTCTTCACTTTCCAATTCAAGATCGTGCAGGAACGGTTTCTCTTTTAATTCGGCGCGACCGCCCAGAACCTGCCAGCGTTTCTTTTTTAAAACAGCAAATTGATTTCCCTGCTGCATCCACAATGGTAAATCATCCGTCGTCACGACCAGCGTCATCGGCTGGTTTTTTGTGAACGAAATTCCCCGCGACAAATCCGCCAGAAAATCCAGCCACCATTTTCGATGTCGCAATTCCAGTCCAATAAATGGTTTGTCCAACAACAAAATTTCCGGCTGCAAAGCCAGCGCGCGCGCCAGACCGACGCGCTGCTGCCAGCTTGGACTAATTACACTCGGCATATTTTCGCTCAATGAAGTCAAATCCGTCAGTTCCAAAATTTCCTGGAGACGCTGTTCGATTTCGGCCGGCGTCCCATTTTCGTGATAACGCAAAGGCAACGCGATATTTTCCGCCACCGTCAGCCGGTTAAACATGCGTCCGCCATTTTCAAAAACCACGCCGATCCGCAACCGTTCGCGCAATAAATCTTTTTCTTTCAAATGGGAAATGTCGCGCCCAAATAAATTCACCGTGCCGCGCAGAGGATTTTGCAAACCAGCCGCGGTAAAAATCAAATCGCTTTTGCCCGAACCATGCAAACCGGCAATGACCCAATAATCGCCGCGCTGCACGCGCCAATTAATATTTTCCAGGATCGGCTCTTCAGGATTTTGCGGCGACGCGAGCGACACATCGAGCATTTCCAGAATCGGCGCAGCGGGATGTTGTTCGGAAATTTTTTCCACAAAATTACATCACCAGATAAACAACGATGAAAAAAGCGTCCACCAAAAAACAAGCGACCACACTGTGGGCAACCGCGCGAGTCGTGGCGCCGGCCACTTCTTCAATCCGCAACGGTTGAGCCAGACCTTGATAACAAGTCACCACGGCAATAATGCTGCCGAAAAAAAGTGTTTTCAATGCGAGCAGCGCGAAATCCTGCCAACGCAATGCTCCGGCTAATTGACTGAAATAATCACCAGGTCGTAACGGAACATCCTGCAAAAATGCAAACAAATAGCCGCTTAATAACGCGACCAAAATCATGTAGATCGTCAAAGAAAAAATTGAAAGCGCCAGACCAATGAAACGCGGCATGACCAAATAATGAATCGGATCAATTCCCAAAGCTTCCAACGCTTCGACTTCTCCCAGCGCGCGGGAAGTGCCCAGTTCGATCACGTTGGCCGCGCCGATTCTCGCCAGCGCCAGAATTGCCGTGAGCATCGGACCCAACTCGCGCACCACGACGGAAACCATCACCGTTCCGGCAAAATTTTGCACACCGACGCGGTTCAATAAAAAAATGGTTTGTCCAATAATCACCACGCCCAGCGCGAATCCCAAAAAAGAAATCATCGGCAACAGGCCGACGCCCGAGCGATAAATTTGCCCAATAATTAAAGGATGAACCAATTTGCGCGCCTGATTAAATTTAGTGACCGCGCAGGCCAGCGTGATCAAAGCGAACGCGCCGAGGCCATGCAAAGTTTCGGTGAATAGAAAAAGTTTGCGCCCGACGAAATTCAGATAAGCGCGTGGCAGCGGATAAAAACGTCGCGGCACAGAAGCCACCGCTATTTGGGCTGAACCTTTTTGCACAACGCAAAATAGATTATCGCGGAACCGGGTCAAAAGGATTTTTTAAATGGGTTCAGATTCTTTAGAAAAACTCACCGGCTGGAAAAAAGCTCCAGCGGAACTAAAATTTTTTCTGAGCTTACGGCTGGGAAGCCGCCACTCGGAAAAATTGCGGGGAGGGATTGACTGTTATATTAAGACCAATTGCGCTGACGCCGCCATTGCCAATAAAGCTCCCGACGGTTGTCCACGTTGGGCTGCCCAGATCGACCTTACGCTCGATCTGATAACGCGCTCCATTAACTGTGGGACAATCGAATACAAAATTATCTCCAACAAGCCTGGGATTGAGAAGGACCGGCGCCGGAATTTCCGTAACGATGCTTAAACTCCATCCATTGGCAATCTGACCGGCGTCACCTGGTGCATCGTCCACCACATACAGATTCCAAGCGCCATTCGGATTCGTTCCATTGAAAACAGACAAATTAGTGGCCGAAGAAGGAATCGGCGCGGAAGCTGGAAAAGTATCTGCCCCCGGAGGAGATCCAAAATTAGAAGGAAGGAAAGTTCCATTAGTCAGCGTCCCCTCGTCGGGCATTGGAACTCCCGCGGAACTATCGAAAGTTAAAGTTAGATTTGTCACCGATATATTTCCGCCCGCGTCAGACATCAGCACCAGATTCGGATTAGTTAAGCTTGGTCCCGCAGGACTGACTAAAAGAATATCCACATCATCAGGATAGGTGTGCGCAAAGCCCTTGAGCGTCGCCGTAACTTTTATGATGTTCCCGATCAGGCCTGAGACCATGATGCTGGAAGGATAAAGGCTGGCCATGGTGGGAGGATTGGTGGAATCGTTAATTTTAATCAAGGTGGAATTGTTAAATGTCGCCACGGTTCTAATCGTAATACTCCAACCGCCAGCGATGTTTCCTAGATCGCCCGGTGCATCGTCAACGACAAAAAGACTCCAGGTGCCATTGGGATTAGTTCCTTTGAAAACAGATAAATTCGTAGCAGAAGAAGGAGCGGGTGCGGGCGCGAGAAAAGGGTCGGGAGCGGCCCCGTAGTTGGTGGGTTTAAAAACACCGGAAACAATAAGATTAGTTAAAGGTAACGATGTGAGAGCATCATCATCGAGAGTTACCGTTACTCCGGAAATAGCAAGGTTGTTGCCGGTATCGGAAAAAAGAATGAGATTTGTGCCGCTGGGCGCGACCATCAACATATCAATGTCACCCGGGAAAGTGTGAGAAAGATTGTGGAAGGTGACGGTGATTTTATCAATCTTCTCATTGGACGGAATACCGGCAACAAGAATACCAGAAGGATAAGGCGTCGCATTAGTATGATCATTAATGCTGATGAAGTTCGCGTTGGCAAAGGAATAAGTCCCCGCCCAAATCGAAGGAGCAATGAAGGTCAATGAGATGGCGAATAAGCTGAAAAGTTTTTTCATAGTCAGATTCAACCAAACTTAGAAGCAAGAATCAAAAAATATTTTCAGGCTTTTTATTTGAAAAATCTGGGAAGCGTGTTTTAAAAATGGGTGGCGCGGGCGACTCGCCCGCCCTCGGTCGGCGACACGCCGACCGGAACGACGGAAACATCAATTGCCAGAAAGTCGTTTTCATTGGTTCGAAGGGTTGTTTCGTGCTTCCGTCCGGCGGGTCGCCGGATGGCACAGGCGGGGTCGCCTGTGCTACCCGGAAACTATTTCAAAACACGCTCTGAGCTAAAAAAGCCAGGACTTGGCGGCAACTACCAGTCAGGGAGCGCGATAGATTCTGAAAAATTGCGCGTTGTCGGTGAGGTTGGTTGTGAAAATAAAATTGGTTCCTGACGCGATAAGATTTGTGGCGAGTGTAGTCCAGTTGATCAAGTTGGAAGAATTTTGCACCTGATACTGCCGGCCGATTTCTGATTGCCAGTTTAAGGTCACGAATTGATCGCTCACATTGATGGAAGTAATTCCGAAAGGCATTTGGTAAGGATTGCTGAAAATCATCAGCACAGGCAAATGGTCCGAAGCCGTTTTATCATCGAACTGCTGGAGTGCGGGCGGAACTGGATTCAGCAAGTCCGTGCGAAAAACCTGGCTGCTGACAATGTTCGAAAACAATATTCCGCCGGGCAAAATATAATCGTACCGCTTGGACAAACTGGCCGCTTGAATGGAAAAAGTCCGGTCATCACTCGTGAACGGATTTAGCGGAGTGGTAAGTTGCAGGCCAGTCGCGGCATTGACCATTCGCTGAATCGGTTGCTGGCTTCCGGTGGAGGGCCGGGCGATGTCTTCATTCATATCGCCAGTAAGCAGATAAGGATGACTGGCGTTAGTCGTGAGAAAACCAGTGACGAAAAAATTGGAAATGGCCAGAGCTTCCGCCCCGCGCCTGGCGGCGTCATCCGAACTGCTGTTGCCGGATTTTAAATGCGTTGTGAAAATGTGAACGGGCTGGGAAAAATTCGGCAGCGAAAGTTGCGCTTCAAAAAGGTCGCGCGTGAAATT
>JALYXC010000382.1 GCA_030947315.1 Verrucomicrobiota bacterium
GTTCTTTGGCCGAATCCTACGAATCAACTCGCCAATCGTCCCGCGATTAAAAAATTGCTCGCCGAAAAAGAGATGCTTCGCGAAGCCGCTGACAAAGCAGATTTCAGCACCAACTCGTTTGTTCTCACCGAAAATTTGCTTCAGGTTTGGGAAAATGCTCTCACGCAAAACAAAACTTTTTGGCCGACCAATCCGGTCAGTCGCTGGGCGATGGAAAAAGTTACCGCGCGAAAAAACGATCAATTCATGGCGGTTGGTTTGATTAATTCCGTGACGAATTCCAATGGCGAATCCGACCTCAAGCGCACCAAAGAATTCATCCAAACTTTTACGCCGGATTTGCAAAAAGAAAAAATTCTTTTGTCCGGTTGGTCGGTGCTCGGCTCCAGCATGTTCGAGCGCGTCGAAAAAACTTTTCCGCGCGTTTTGTTGCCGATGGTTTTTCTCGTGCTGCTTTCGCTATGGATGGCCTTCCGCCGCGCCAAAGAAATTTTGTTAAGCATTTTTATTCTTTGCGTCAGCGCTTTTTGTTTGCTGGCGGTGATGCGAATATTCGGCTGGTCGTGGAATCTGCTGAACATTATGGCGCTTCCTTTGATTCTTGGAACGGGCGTTGATTACAGCATTTTTATGCAACTCGCGCTGCGTCGGCACAACGGAAATTTGCCCGCATCGCATCATTCCGTCGGACGCGCGCTGCTGCTTTGCGGCGGGACAGCGGTCGCCGGATTCAGTTCGCTTTCGTTTTCCACCAACGCCGGCATGGCGAGTCTCGGCGAAGTTTGCGCGGTCGGCATTGGCGCAAACATGCTCATCTCCGTTTATCTTTTGCCGGTTTGGTGGCGAACCTTGGGCCGCCGTTCTAATTTGGAAAACGCTTGAAATCGAAATTAGAAACTCCTTCTTCGCTTTACACGGCAAAGTTCTGGCGGGTCGGTTTATTTTTTGCGCGCCATTTGCCGCCAAAAATTTCTGAGTTGCTCAGTCGCTTTGTCGCCAATGTTTACTGGCGTTTTGCAACCGAGCGTCGCGCAGTTGTTGTCGAAAATCTTTTGCCCGTGTTGAATGGAAGTCGCGTTGAAGCGCAAAAAAAAGCCAGGGAACTTTTTCAAAATTTTTCACAAAAGCTGGTTGACCTCTGGCGTTATGAAAGTGGAATTGCCATCGAAAATTTATTTGGCGAATGGACCGGCTGGGAACATTTTCTGGCCGCGCAAAATACAAAAAAAGGAATTCTTCTTTTAACGCCTCATCTCGGCAATTGGGAATTCGGCGCGCCGGTTCTCGCCAAAAAAGGAGTTAAATTATTGGTCATAACTCTGGCCGAACCCGACGACCGCCTGACCGAAATGCGACAAGCTTCGCGCGCACGCTGGGGAATTGAAACGCTTGTCATCGGCCAGGATCCATTTGCTTTCGTGGAAATAATCCGTCGCCTCGACGCCGGCGAATGTATTGCTTTGCTGATGGATCGCCCGCCCGAACGCAGTTCGGTGGAGGTTAAATTATTTGGCAAAAAATTTGCCGCGTCGGTGGCAGCCGCTGAACTGGCGCGCGCCTCGGGTTGCATTTTGTTGCCGGTTTATTTGCCGCGAAATAAAGAGAGTTACGCCGCGCACATTTTGCCGGCAGTTTCCTACGACCGCGCTGCTTTGCGTTCGGTCGAGGAGAGGCAAAAATTAACTCAAAATATTTTGAGCGCATTCGAACCTGCGATACGTCAATATCTAAACCAATGGTATCATTTCATTCCAATCTGGAGGTAAACGCGTTGAAAATTTTTACCAGCGAAAAACGCGAAAAGACGCGAACCCGACGACTTTTATTCGCTGCTTTATTTTTCGCGTTTTTTAGCGTCTTTAGCGGGCTAAATCTTCGCGCCGAGGAAAATCCGCTGCTCACTTCGTGGCTCAATGCGCAAACGAATATTCAAACATGGTCGGCGGATTTCGAGCAGACGCGCACGTTGAAATCGTTCACGCGACCTTTGATTTCCACCGGCCACATCTGGTTCGCCGCGCCGAATCGTTTTCATTGGGAACTGGGAAAACCAGCGCAAACCATTGCCGTGCGCCAGCCTGAACAACTGCTCGTGATTTATCCGAAGTTAAAACGGGTGGAAAAATATTCGCTGGCGGGAAATCTGACCGGCCCTTGGAAAGATGCGATGTCATTGCTCGAATCCGGTTTTCCACGCGATAAAAAAGAACTGGAAAACAATTTCAAAATTCAATCTCTCACGGTGACGAATGAAATTGCCGAAGCTACGATGCAGCCGAAATCTTCCGCTGCGCGTAAAATGATGCCGCAAATAAAAATCGCTTTCGGCACAAATGATTTTTCGCTGCGCGCGACGGAGTTGCAATTCGCCGACGGCTCGACTTTGCGCAATGATTTTAAAAATCCGAAACTCAACGAGAAGTTGGACGAACTTCTGTTTTCTCCAAAA
This sequence comes from Verrucomicrobiota bacterium, assembly GCA_030947315.1. Classification (GTDB taxonomy): domain Bacteria; phylum Verrucomicrobiota; class Verrucomicrobiia; order Limisphaerales; family CANJXF01; genus JALYXC01. The sequence goes on from JALYXC010000382.1 coordinate 2,450, forward strand.
CTGGAAAGCGATTTCAAAGTGGTCGAGCCGATGCAAAAGAAATAATTCTTCTCAACTAAATCTGCATTGTTTTCGGAGAGCATTTTGAATGGGATGAAGACAAGGAAGTTTCAAATCTTTCCCGACATAGAGTGAGTTTTATGGAAGCCGTCGCCGCTTTTGCCGACCCGGCTCGCGTTATTTCGCCCGACGTTGCGCACAGTCAGAAGGAGCCGCGCTGGTATTGCGTTGGTCGGCTGAACGATGCTATTCTTACGGTGCGCTTTACGGAACGAGATGGCCGTGTCCGAATTATCGGCGCCGGTTTTTGGCGCAAAGGCAAAAGGATTTATGAAACGCAAAATTCCATACGCTGACCTCGACGAACTGAATGGCGAACCGATTGGCAAGCCGGGCGCGCCCGTCAATCTTGTTTTTTTGCCCAGCCCCGAACAAGTTCATCGCTCGATCAAGCCGATCAAAGTCACTGTCGAACTCGAACCTACCAGCCTTGATTATTATCGTCGTGAAGCAAAACGGCGCGGCGAAACCCCGGCGAAAATTATGCGTCGCATTCTTCGCGCTCATGCCATTGCCGAAGCGTGACCAATGGATTTAATTTCCGCCCTCAACTCTCTTCCGCACGGCCCGGAGTTTCGTTTTCTCGACAAACTTTTGACGCTGGAGCCGGGCAAAAAAGGTTCAGGAGAATATTGTGTTCGCGGAGATGAACCTTTTTTACGCGGGCATTTTCCGGGGCAACCGATTTTTCCCGGAGTATTATTGGTGGAAGCCGCAGCGCAACTATCCGGAGTCATTGCCCAAAGTGATTCTACGATTTCGCCTTTAAAAAATTTGCGACTCACTGCTTTTCGCAAGGTGAAAATTTTTGGAACTGCTGCGCCCGGAGAAACGATTCGTCTTGAAGCAGAAATTGATGGCCGCCTGGCCAATCTGATCAACGCTCGCGCCAAAGCTTTGGTGGGCGGGAAAATAGTTTTGCAAGCGGAGTTGACGTTGGCGGGAGATAATTAAGTGGGCGGCACCGGGGCGGAAAAATTTTCTAGCGCGAGAGTCCGACGCATGACGGCCTCAATTTGCTTCAATGGATCCATGGGAAAAGAGGCGATGCGCCGGGAAATTTTTGCATTATCCACTCCGGCAATTCCGAGGACGTTCACCACTGAGTTTTGTCGCAGCCACGGCGGTTTTGGGAATGACACCTCACATTGTCCGCCGCGAACCTCGGTGGTCATCGGCACCACTACCGACATATTCCGTTCTTTATCGGGCGATGGGATTGACACGATCACGCAAGGCCGAGTTTTGGCGGCTACGCCAAGTTCCACAATCACCACGTCGCCGCGCTTAAAGTTTGTCATAATCAATTTCGGGTGCCGGCCCGAGCTTCTCCCAACAATCAGCAACGATGTCATCCATCACTAAATCCGCCATTGGAGGAAGCAACGGTAAGCCGAGAGCGATCGTATCGCGAGCAATGTCCGCAATGCTTTTTTTTCGACGTTTGGCTTCCATTTCGATGCGTTGATAAGTAGATTCGTCCAGCTTCAAAGGGTAAGTCACAGTTGCCATGGAATCATTATGGATGCGTTCAAATCTTTTTCAAATCAGTTTTTCTCTTTTGCCCGCAATTAATTTCCTCAATACTCAAAGGTGTGAGTCCGGTCGTTGCTTTTGTGGCGTTATTATTTTTTGCGTCCGCGAGTTTTTTCTTTGCGCTGGCCGAGACGGCGCTTTTTTCTTTGGGCCAATGGCAATTGCGCCAGCTCAATGAAACTTCGCCGCGGCTCGGGAAAAAAATCAGTCAGCTTTTAGCCGCGCCGCAGGATTTGCTCGCCACGATTGTTCTGGGAAATACTTTTGCCAACGCTCTCATGGTTGGCACGATTTTCTGGATTGCTATGCAGGAAAACTGGCCGCTGCTGCTGACTGTTTTCAGTTTGCTGATCATCGTGTTGTTGGGCGCGGAAGTCGCGCCGAAAACTTTGGCGGTGCGTTCGCCGGAATTATGGGCCGGGCGAGTAGCGCAACCGATGATTTTTTTGCAGGCCATCACGCGGCCGTTGCGGGTCATTGCGCAAAAATTAAATAATCTCATTTTGCGCGCGGCGATTCCAAAATCCATTAAACCGCAAACTGGCATTTCCGAGGAAGAATATCAGGAACTTCTGGAACTGGCCTTTCAACAAGGAACTTTGGCGAAATCTGAAAAGGAAATTATTTTACAAATCGTCAATCTGGATCAACGCACCGCGGGCGAAGTGATGAGACCGCGTTCGAAAATGGCCTGCGTTTCGGACGAACTTTCCGTTGAAGAAATGATTTCCGCGGCGAAAAAATTCAAGCATAGCCGCCTGCCGATGTATGACGAAACGCCCGACACGATTGTCGGCGTCTTGAACACACGCGGTCTATTACTCGATCCGAAAATTGATTTGGCAGAGGTGATTGAATTTCCTTCGTTCGTGCCGGAAAGTATGAACTTGCTGATTCTTTTAAAAAGTTTGCAACGCCAGCAACGCGGTTTGGCCATCGTGCTGGATGAATTTGGCGGCACGGCGGGCGTCGTCACGATGGAAGATATTTTGGAGGAAATTGTCGGCGAAATTCGCGGTGAAGGAAGTTCGGAAGAATTTGTCGCGGAAAAAATTGGCGAAAATCGCTGGCGTGTCAGTGGCAATATGCGGCTGGAAGATTTTCGTCGCGAATATCCCGCGCTCGGCGAGGTGGCGGGTGTGGAAACTCTGAGTGGCTTGCTCATCAATGAACTGGGCGTGGTGCCGCAGGCTGGTCAAGCCGCCTCGTTTCGTGGACTGCGCTTGACTGCGCAAATCGCGGACGAACGGCGCGTTCGGGAATTATGGGTGGAAGTCATCAAACGCAAATGAGCCATCGCGACATTTTCCTTTTGATCATCCTGTTTTTATCGGGAGCGCTTTCCTTTATCTTATCGGGAATGGAAACCGGCATTTTAGCTTTAAGCCGATTGCGCATTCGCCAACTGAAAAGAAAAGGAAATCCGCGCGCGGAAGTGTTGCATGATTATCTGGAAAATCCGGAGAAATTTCTTTGGACAATTCTCATCGGCAATACCGTGGCGAATTTCATCGTGCTCAGTCTTGGGGCCATGGCGATTTATCGATTGTTCAACCAGTGGCCGCTCTGCTGCGTGCTGGTTTTTTTGGCGGCGGTTTTTTTATTTTTCTCTCTTTGCGAATTATTGCCGAAAATGCTTTTCCGGCTTTATCCAAATCGGCTGAGTCTTTTTTTGGCGCGGCCATTTCGTTTGATTGATTTTATTTTTGCGCCGTTCGTCGCGCTCGTGGCCTGGTTTTCCCGCACTCTTTTGCGTTGGACTGGCAGCAAAAAATTTGCCGGAAATCTTTTCGGCAATCGCGATGAACTTCGTTTTCTGATGCAGGAATCGTCTCACGATCTGACTTCCGAAGAAAAAAATATGATTAATCGCGTGCTCGATTTGCAAACGCTCGCCGTGCGGCAAATCACCGTGCCGTTGGATAAAGTCGTTACAGTCACCGCCCAAACGCCGCTTCGCGAAGTTTTGGAGTTGTGCGGAAAATCGCGCTTGACCCGTTTGCCGGTCTGGAAAAAAGAAAATGGCCGCGAACGAATCATCGGCGTGGTTAGCTTGAAAACAGTGCTCTATCTGGAAGAGGTCAATCTCGAAAAAACTGCGGGCGACTACGTGAAACCGGCTCTGTTTCTCGAGGAACATTTGCGCGCTGAAGAAGCGTTACGACGGATGCAGCGGAGCGGACAGCGGCTCGCGATTGTTTTGGGAAATGATCAGCGGGAAATCGGCCTGCTCAGTTTGCAGGATATTTTAAAATCCATTTTCGGCGAGGTTAGTTTGTAAGATGGAAATTTTTCTGGCGAATTTAATAAAATTATTCGGCGTGCTGACGCTCGTTTTGTTGAACGGGTTTTTTGTCGCGGCCGAATTGGCGCTGGTGAAAATTCGCGACACGCAACTGGACGCGCTCATTGTGAAAGGACATCGCCGCGCGAAAATCGTGCGAGTGCTGACTCACAACCTGGACGCTGCGATTAGCGCTACGCAATTGGGAATTACTCTGGCAAGTCTGGGATTGGGAATGTTAGTCGAACCGGTTTTCGCGGCATTACTGCTGCCGTTTTTTAAGTGGTTTCACGTCGAATCAGAATCGTTGAAACATTCCATTTCGCTGGCGGTCGGTTTTTTTACCAACACATTTTTGCTGATTGTGATTGGCGAACTTGGCCCCAAAGCACTGGCGATTCGCAAGACGTTGCCAGTGGCGCTTTGGACGGCGCAGCCGCTGGATTTATTTTGCAAAATTGCTTTTCCCTTTATCTGGATTCTCAATCGCGCCGCGCAATGGCTTTTGAATCTTCTCGGAATCGAACCGGCCACTGAATCGGAACGCGTCCATTCGGAGGAAGAATTGCGCCTGCTTCTGGCGACCTCCCAAAAGCAAACTGGCGGCTCGGTGTTGGGCCGTGACATTGTTTTAAATGCGCTCGATTTGCGCCGAAGAATTGCCCGTGAAGTGATGCGGCCTCGCCAGGAAATTGTTTCTCTCGATACGGAAGCGAGCATCGCCGAATGCCTCGATGTGGCCGAGAAAACTCGCTACTCCCGCTTTCCACTTTGCGACAAAGGCGATCTGGACAAAACAATCGGCGTGGTGCATTTCAAAGATTTATTCGCGATGCGTCTCAAAGTTAAAAGCGGCGCGGAATTAAATTCGGTCGCAAGAAAATTAATTTATATTCCCGAAACGGCGCGGCTGGAAAAGTTGTTGCAATTATTTCTCGAGCGGAAACTGCATCTGGCCATTGTCGTGGACGAATATGGCGGGACGGTCGGCATGGTGACGCTGGAAAATATTTTGGAAGAATTGGTCGGGCAGATTCAAGATGAATTCGATCAGGAAAAGCCGCTCTTGCGTAAACTTTCCGAAAATTGCTGGGAAGTCGAGGGCGCATTGCCCTTGCATGAATTGGAAGAGTTGGTCGGCGAAAAACTGCCCGCCGAAGGCATGACCACCGCCAGCGGATGGATCACCGGCCAACTCGGCGGCTTTGCGAAAGTGAACGACAAATTGGCGATCGGCCGCTTTGAAATGCGCGTGGAAGAAATGGATGGCCTGCGCGTGGCACGAATTAAATTAAGCAAACAACTGGCGCCGGAAATTCCGGACTCGGTCTAGACCGGCTCTCAGATTATTCACCAGAGTGATAGCCTTTCTCAAAAAGATTCGGCAAAGAGAAGTGGCGCTTTCTTAGCTTAGAGTAGAGCAGACG
>JALYXC010000394.1 GCA_030947315.1 Verrucomicrobiota bacterium
CGTCTGCTCCGATCGCTCCGGGAAAAATCGGGCTGCCTATTTTTTGAGCGGCGCGCTGAGGCGGATGCGTTAAAAGTCGCTTTGAATCAAGGCAGCCTCTTCCTCGGTCTATTTGCTGATCAGAACACCGGCGATAAAGGTTTGCGCCTTCCGTTTTTTGGCCACCTCGCTGCCACCGGTGCGGCCCCGGCGATTTTCGCGTTGCGTTATCAGTGCCCGCTTTTCATTTCGATTTGTTATCGCACAGGGCTTGGAAAATGGCGCGTGGAAGTCGAAGACGAAATTCCTACTCGCGAAAATGGCCAGGCCCGTTCCACTGCGGAAATTATGTTGGACGTTAATCGCGTTTTTGAAAAAGCGATCCGCCGCGATCCCGCCAATTGGTTTTGGGTGCATAACCGGTGGAAAATTCGATCCGAAAATGGAAAATAGCAAAATGCAATCTGGCGCGCTTTATTCTTCCCCGACAAATCCTCGACGAATTTTAGTGCGCGGCGTCAATTGGCTGGGCGATGCCGTGATGACGACTCCAGCTCTGCAGCGATTGCGGGAAGCGTTTCCAGATGCGCACATTGCCTTGCTGTCGCACGAAAAACTGGCCGGCCTTTGGCAGGATTATCCGCATTTCAATTCGCTCCTCACTTTTGCCAGCGACCAAAATATTTGGCAAATCGCGCGACGATTGCGTTCAGAAAATTTCGATCTCGGTCTGATTTTTCCCAATTCAGCCCGCGCCGCGTTGGAAATGTGCCTAGCCAAAATTCCCCAACGAATCGGTGCGGCGCGATCATGGCGAAATTTTTTTCTGACTCAAAAAATCCTTCCGCGCGCCGGCGAAATCAAAATGCGCAAACGCTCCGTCTCTGAAATTAAAAAATTAATTGCGCAGCCCTCAAAAAAGTCTGAACTTTTCCATTTCGATGCCGAACTTTCGGGGAAAGCTCATCATCTTCATCATTACTTGCATTTAGTCGCGACGCTCGGCGCAAATCCTGATCCGCTCCGGCCGAGCCTGGAAATTAGCAATCAAGAAGTTCAATTATTTAAACAGCGTTTTGAGATTCTGGAAAATGAAACTTTGTTGGGCCTCAATCCTGGCGCGGAATATGGTCCGGCCAAACGCTGGCCCGCCGAATGTTTTAGCGCAGCGGCCATCGAAATCCAAAAAAAGATAAATTGTCGCTGGCTGATTTTTGGAGGCGCGAGCGATTTTAATCTTGCGGAAAAAATTGCCGCAGAAATTCGCCGGAGTAATCTTCGACAAAATCCTGTTTTGAATTTGTCAGGCCAAACCACTTTGCGCGAATTAGGCGCGGCGCTTAAAGCGTGCGCTGTTTTATTGACCAACGATTCTGGCCCCATGCATTTCGCCGCGGCGGTCGGGACGCGAGTCGTCGTTCCTTTTGGGAGTACGTCGCCAGAAATGACCGGCCCCGGTTTGCCGGGGGAAATACAACATCATTTAATTAAATCGGGGGCGCCATGTTCGCCTTGTTTTCGGCGCGAGTGCCCGATTGATTTTCGTTGTATGAAAGGCATTGAGGTGCGTCGGGTCGTGGAGGCCGTTTTACAAGCAGTCCCGTTGATAAAAATTTTGTAACCTTTTCGAGGGGCGCGGCGTCGAATAACCGTTGCTGAAAACTAGCGATTTTTTACATGGAAGACTATGTGAGCAGTTGAGGCCAACAAAACAAAATCAAATAAATACAATATGAAAAAAATTACAGCTATTCTCGCCAGCGTCGTTCTGCTCGGCATCGTCAGCGCGCAGGCCGAAAAGGAAAAAAACAAACCGACCGCTGAACAAAAAGCGTTGAAAAAAGAAATCACCGAGAAATACGACACCAATAAAGACGGCAAACTCGACAAGGAAGAAAAAGCCAAAATCAGCGCCGAAGACAAGGAAAGAATGGAAAAAGCCGGCCTGTCCCACCACAAAAAAGCAAAAATAGAAGATAAAAAAGAAGACAAGAAAGACGACAAGAAATAATCAAAACGAAATTCGTTTTTACCAAATCGGTGAACCTTGATCGGTTCGCCGATTTTTTTTTAATTAACCCTGAAATCCTTCCGCTGAATGAGCGCAAAACATTTTCTATTTACGTTTTACGGCAGGCCAATATTTTGAAATTTTTTCACGGAAATGGTAATCCTAAATCGTAAATAATGAAACTCACCTCCGAACTTTTGGCCAACGGGCAAATCATCCAGAACCCGGTTGGAAATGAAAAAGGTTATTGGGCAGGCGCGCCGGGCGTTTTTTTTTCCGCGAATGAAAAAGCCTGGT
>JALYXC010000408.1 GCA_030947315.1 Verrucomicrobiota bacterium
GTGGAATGGTCGAAATTTATTCGGCGCGTTTCGGATAAAACGACCAGCAAAGCAACCGCCGCCAGTGAACTGAACCCAAATAAAAATCCGACGCCGGATTTTTTCCAATGTCGGCGCGGCGAACAAAATCCGACGTCGCTCCATTGTTGCACTTTTAAAGTGCGTAAAAATGGCCAGAGACCGAGTAGCGCTAAAATTAAAAAGGAGCGGTTAACGAAACGGGGAAACGGATGTTTTGCCAGAAATTCAAAAACTGGAAACTGATGAGCGGCCGATTGCGTCAGAAAATAAAGCCCCGGCGCGAGCCAGGCGCCGCCTAAAAAAATGATGAGCAGATATATCGAAAGCGAACGCACCGGCCGCATGAAAAACAATTAACGCAAAGACGCCCGGAAACGAAGCGGCAAAGGAAACTTATTTTTTTTCGACGCTTTTTTGTAGTCGCAATCTTTAGATGGCGAGGAATTTTAAAACTTCACGCATAATCTTTGCCAAAGATCGAAATTCAAATTAAAGTCCCGGCAAATAACTTGAATTATGGGTTTAAACGAAAGCGAAGTCAGTGCGGGCAGCGTGGCGCAGCCCGAAAAGTTTGGGCCGTATTATTTGCAGGAATTGATCAATAGCGGCGGCATGGCTGATATTTGGATGGCGACGGATTCTTCTGGAAAAACGTTCGCGCTGCGGCGAATGCATGAGCGCTTGAAATTTAATTTGATTGCCCGGCAGCGATTCGTGCGCGGCTGCAAAATTCTTTCGCAAATTCATAATCATGACTATGTGATCAATTATATCACGCACGGCAAGATTGGCGGGGCGCTTTATTTGCTGATGGAATATGTGGAGAGTTCAAATCTCAAGCTGCTCTTTGCCCGCTCGGATCCGGTCCTGGTGGAAAACATTGGCAATATTTTAATTGATATGGCTTTGGCTCTGGAACATGTGCATGACAGCGGTTTTATGCATCTGGATTTTAAGCCGGAAAACATTCTGGTGACCCGAAATGGCAGCGTACGTTTGGTGGATTTCGATCTGGCCCGGCCGAAACCGGACAATCCTGAAAAAGCGTCGAAAAATCCCGGAACGCCCGCCTATATGTCGCCCGAACAATTGCAGCGGCATCCGATTGATCATCGTGTGGATATTTTTGCCTTCGGCGTGGCCGCGTACGAATTGCTGACTTATCAAAAACCTTTTGAAGGTGATTCGCCCAAAGAAATTTTGCGCAAACAATTAAATGATGAACTGATTGCTCCGCGCCAAATCAATCCAGATATTCCCGCCGCCCTGGAACAAACTCTTTTAAAATGTTTGCACCGCGATCCAGAGCAGCGTTATCCGCATATGAGTGTCGTTGTGCGCGATCTGCAAGCCGCGTTGTATGTATAGAGACGAGCATCTCTTCCAAAAATTATGGTTGCCTTTCTAGACTTCTTCTTGCGAGACCGCAAATCTCTTGGAGTCTATGGAATACCGGAGGGGTTGTGCAACCGATAGAATACCGCGGACGGATTGAAAGTGTTGGTCACACGCAGGCTGCGCACTGAGCCGTTGTCGGTGATATTCGAGGTGACCGGCTGCCAACTAATTGGAAAGGTAAGATTGGTGGTGAATTCCAGATTGAAACCAGTGTTGTCGCTGCCCCAACAGATGTTGATTATATTGCGCAGGCCGCGGTCGATGAGAAGCATTCGCGGCGGGATCGGTTCGATGACGGTCGTTGTCGTGGCCACGTTGTTGCTCGTGACTAAATCGCCCTCGTTGGCGGCTACGGAAACGTAGTTGCTGACGATTCCTGCGGATTCAATCGCAACCACCAAATCCATGGTGGCAGTGGCATTGAGGGGAAGAAATCCCACGGTCCAGGAAATGTCGTTTGTCACAATACTGAACGAGCCGCGGCTGACCTGAACGCTCAGCAGCGCGGCATTGGCCGGAAGCGTGTCCGAAACAAAAATGCCCGTCGCGCGTGCGGGGCCGCGATTCACAACGGAGATGCGATAGCTGATAGACCGGCAAGGAAATGAATTGCTCGGCGCGAACGCCGTGACCTCTACATCCGCTGGCAACGGTACGCCGAATCCTTGGACGCGGACGATGCGATTGCCACCTCCATAAGTTGAAAAAAGAAAATCTGAAGTCAGCGGATCGATCACCGCTCCTTCGGCGCCACTCAGTCCCGTAACGAATAATCTGCGGCTCGATACAATCGGGGCACCATTAGTGT
>JALYXC010000426.1 GCA_030947315.1 Verrucomicrobiota bacterium
TTGGTTTGTTTTTTTTCTCAAGCCATAAGAATGAAGGGAACTGAAACCGAGGCGCAAATTTTTCGATGACGGTGGAGGATTCCCCCTCTCCCCGGGGGAGAGGGCCGGGGTGAGGGCGAGCGTTGAACTCAACCGTTCCCGCTAAGATTGCGGCGCTCTGCCGAGACGCCGCCACGGGACTCAAGAAATGCCATCCGTCTTCCTTCCCACGCCCGTAACTTCTGAAATACGTTTTCCGCTTTCCCGCCGCGAGTTCCGGCGTCTCCTTGGGATCAATGCTGACAAACACGACATCAAAATCTTCGCCCACCGTCCACTTCAAGCCTTGAAATCCGTCCACCGCGCCATTCAGCACCAGCGTGCAAAGCATCGGACATTCAAAATAGCCGAGCATCAACACGACCGGTTTCTTGCCGAAATAATCGCCGAGTTGAACTTGCTTTCCCCCTTCATCGAGAAAACGCAGATCCAATGAAACCTGCGCGCCGATCTTCTGATCAAATTTGATCTGCAAAAGCTGGTCGTCCGTCAGCGAATTGTTTGCCGCTGCAAGCGCGCTTGAAGCAGCGAGCAACAAATGTGCGATGGCAAAGAATGTTTTCATCGGTTTTCCGCCTTTTGCTGAATCATCTGGAGTGGTGATGCGCCGGTTTGGGAAACGCCGTTGGTGCGCGTCGGCAAGCCGCGTTGCGCGAGCAGATCCATCGCCCGAGCAATGGGAATCCGCACCACACCATTCGAGTGATCAATCCAACCATAGCTGTTTAGTTGCGCTTTTTGCTCCGAGCCCAGTTTCAACTCGTCGGCGTGACCGTCATCAATCTCCAGATTCGGCGAGTGGAAACGAGTCAGCGGCTTCAGGTCCGGCGCGGCGATGAGGCCGAGCGATCGCATCCGCTGCATCGCGCGCTTTTCGGAGAACGTGTGAACCAGAACTCCCGCTGTCGCCAGGCAAAACAAAATCATCACCACCACCGATGCCACTACGATCAATGGATTTCGCAAATGCGGGTCGCGACTTTCGTGCCGGCGTTCGAGTGCTTCCGTCGAAACGGAAATATGTTGGGCTTCATCGGGCATTGGCAGTTTCAGGAATCACGGTTTCGGTCGGTGAAAGGTTTTGCGCAAGCAGCGGATGACGTTTCAAGTTCGCCGCAAATATAGCGAGCCAGATTCCACCGATGCCGAACCACGCGGTAAAATCCGTCCAATGAATTTTAATCCCACTCGGATAAAACGTCGGCGCGATGGTCCAGAAGATTTCCAGCGCATTTACCAGGAAGATCAAGAGCGCAACGGTCGCAAGAGCTCGGACGTTTTTCTTGGCGGCGCGAAACAGCAGCACGAAGAATGGAATAAAGAAATGAAACAAGCCGATGAAGCAGACGAGCCATTTCCAGCTTCCGGCAATGCGATGCAGATACCATCCGATTTCGTGGGGTTGGTTGCCGGAATAGACGATGAGAAACTGCGAGAACGCGACGTAAGTCCAAAACATGACGAACGCCAGCAGCAGATTTCCAAGGTCGAGAAAATGTTTGGGCGTGATGGCTTCCCGAAAAGGCAGCTGGGATTGAAACCACGCGAGCAGCAGAATGACGAACGCGAAGGTGATTAAAATCTGACCGGCAAAAAGAATGACGGCGAAGACTGTCGAGAACCATGCAGGTTCAATGGACATGACCCAATCCACGACGGCAAATGTCGCCGTGAGCGGAACGATGACGATGCCCGGCCCGCTCAAGGTTCGCAGTTTGATGGTCGACGCAGTTTCACCGGTAGCATCTTGTTGCAGCGACCATTTGCGTAATCGCGTGGCGATGAGAACCCAGATGCCAAAAACGAAAATCGCACGGATCAGAAAGCCCGTGAAGTTTTCATAGACCGCCTTCTGTTGCAGCATTTTGTTGGCGGCAACGGCTTCCGGCCGCGCCCACGCATACAAATCATGCAGGCCAAACAGAATGGGGATGAAGAAAATGGCCATGACCGGCAACGTCATAAAACCCGCTTCGAGAAAGCGCCGTGTGACATTTCCCCAATGTCCGCCGGTGAGATAATGAATCATCGCAGCGTGGAAACAGCCCAGCGTCAGGCCAAACCAAAAGACAAACGAGATCAGGTAAGAGATGAAAAATTCATGCGGACTGAACACGACGCCAACGCCGCAGAGGACTAGAAACAAAATGCCTACGACAAAACTGACCCTTTGCGCGCGATTGATTTTGGAAAGGATTTCGTTCATCGCGCGTCCTTGAGTTGGGCAAGTTCGTTGGTCGGAACGTCGGCTGGCGAGGCGTGCTGGCTCAATTGCAGCGCGCGAATGTAGGCGGCAATCGCCCAGCGATCTTCCGGTGTGACGTGGGACGCTTGGGAAAACATTACGCCATAGCCGCGCGTCATCACGTCGAAGAAATGGCCGGCCGGCGCGTTGCGGAGACGATCACTGTGATAGGACGGCGGCGCGGGAAAACCGCGTTGAACGACGATGCCGTTGCCCTCGCCGGTTGCACCGTGGCAGGGCGCGCAATTGATTTCAAAACGCTCGCGACCGCGCTGGAGAACTTCGCGTGTGATAGAAACGGGAAATGTCGTGGCGAGATTCGCGCCAGTCATCCCGGTGTAAAGAACATCGTCGTTCTGCAAATTGCCGCGCGCCACCGTGTGCGGCGGAATCGGACGCGACGCCATGCCGTCCGGGAAAAAATCACTTTGGCCGAGCGCATCGGATTTCGGCTGGTCGAACATGTCGCGCCGACACGCGGTGAGAAGAAGCATGCTTGCCAATTGCCAATTGCCAATTGCCAATTTGAAAGCTCGCCGCAATGCGCGACAAAATCGTAAATCGTAAATCGTAAATCGTAAATTCATCTGGCCACCTCCGAAATGAGTTCAGGTTTGAGCGACTCCAGAAATTTTCGCGTCGCTTCCACATCAAATTTTGGATCGCTTGCTTCGATGCACAGGAAAAATTTATCGGTCGAAGCACGCTCGAACCCCGGCACGTTGAAGACCGGATGATATGGTTCGGGCAACCGGTTCAGCGCGAACATGGCGATGACCGCCGTGAGTGCGGCGCACAGAATCGTCAGTTCAAATGTGATCGGCACAAACGCCGGCCAGCTATTGAGCGGACGCCCGGCGACGTTGAGCGGATAATCCACAGCCATCGCATACCACTGCATGAAATACCCGCCGATGCCGCCGCCGATGCCGGCGATCAACACGAAGAAGGGCACGTGGGACTTTTTGCGACCGAGATTTTCGGCCAGGTGTTCGACGGGGAATGGCGTGAAGGCGTCCATTTGCCGGTAACCATTTTCGTAGGCAGCTTTCGCAGCGGATAAAATTTCTTTGTCGCCGGGGAATTCCGCCATCAAGCCGTAAATGTTTTCGTTCGCGCTCATGCTTTGCCCTCCTTCGTTTCCACAACCAGCTTGCGAACTTCGGTGATTGAAATCATCGGCAGGAAACGGATGAACAGAAACAGAAGCGTCAGAAATAATCCCACGCTGCCGAACAACGTCGCCCAATCCCAAAATGTCGGGGTATACATGCCCCAAGCCGATGGCGTGAAATCACGATGCAAACTGGTGACGACGATGACGAACCGTTCCACCCACATGCCGACGTTGATCGAAAGCGCGACGAAGAACAGTGCGACGGGTTTGGTGCGCACACGCTTCGACCAGAGCGCCTGCGGCACGAGCACGTTGAACAACATCAAAGCCCAGAAAATCCAGCCATACGGTCCGAACGCGCGGTTCGCCATCATGAACTGCTGGAAGATATCCCCGCTATACCACGACATGAACGCCTCCATGACGTAGCCATACGCGACCATCATTCCCGTCGCGAGCATCACCACGCCCATGTTGTTCAAGTGTCGGAGCGTGATCATGTTTTCCAGGCCGTAAATTTTTCGGACGGGAATAATGATATTCAACACCATGGCGAAGCCGGAAAAAATCGCGCCCGCAACGAAGTAAGGCGGAAAAATGGTCGAGTGCCAGCCGGGAACAATCGCCACCGCAAAATCAAAACTTACGACGCTATGAACCGACAACACCAGCGGCGCGGCCAGTCCCGCCAAAAGCAAATAGGCGGACTGATGATTTTGCCAGTGCTTCGCCGAACCGCGCCAGCCCATCGCGAGGATTCCAT
>JALYXC010000429.1 GCA_030947315.1 Verrucomicrobiota bacterium
CAATATAAGCGCAAACGCGATTCAGGTCGGACTGCGAAACGGAAAAACATCCGTAACGGCGACCCCACGCAAATTTTCCGGGAATTAAATCCTGTTCGTTAATCCAATGGGAAGATGCGCCTTTGAAAAGTTTCACGACTTGCTCAATGGTCGTGCCGGTAGGTAAATCAATCAACGCGTGAACATGATCGGCGTTCACAAAATTAATTTTCAGGTAGATTCCATTTTTATTGGCGTAATCGGTCAGGAAACCTGAGACTCGAATCGCTACCTCTGGTGAAAGTAATCGCTCGCGTTTATGTGTTCCCCAAATCAGATGCAACCAACAGCGAGAATAAGCGTGTGTGGACATATCGCGGAAACCGTTAAAACGGTTTTAGTCGGCACCGCGAACGAACACCCGACTGAAGTCGGGTGTTAATGAGAAGGGGCATAAAATGTTTTCATGACAAATTTGATTTGGTTTGTTTTACGTCTCGGAACTCACCCATTTATTACTCATTAAATTATATTTTAATAATCTGCCGCCACCTCCGGAAACAACCAGAACATCATTTTTCCTCGCTCGCCAAGATTCATAACCGCCGGATGTATTTAGAAAATGAAGTTCAATTTTATCTTCAAAATAAAGAATTAAATCGGAGCAAATATTAGAAAATAAATAGTGTCCAATCGTTCTGTTTTTAATTGTGGTCATCACACGTTCTGCAGCATTCACCGGCTCTTTAAGCCCAAAGAGTTGCTCATGGTCTTCTGAAGTTACGGCGATTCTTTCTGGAGTGACTAGTCGCCAAAAAGATTCCGTGACGATGTGTCCGCCTTGCTCGAAATTAAAAAACCATGAGTAATCTTTCTTTTCGACCTTGGCGAGACCAGAGCCTGTCAACCAGTTAAGTGCCGGAGTCATTTTATCATCCGCGCGACAGCGCATCCGACTGTTTCACAAATTCATCGCCGCTCCATTCGCCGTCGGCTTGCACCATTTTCTTGGGCGCGGCAGCGGCGGCTTTTTGCGCGGCTTTGCGCTCGCCCTGGCGTTTGACGAGGTCGGCGTGCGTCGTGAAATAATCGAGACTTTTCCCTTTGAAATCGGCGAGCGTTTCGAATTTATGTTTGTCCATGAACGCCAACAGTTCGTCGCACATTGGTTTCACGCATTCATAACCAAATTTCATTACGCCGGTGCAAACTTGAACCGTGTTCGAGCCAAGCAAAATAAATTGCGCGGCGTCATTTCCAGTTTCAATTCCTCCGAGACCAGAAAGAGAACGTCCCGGAAATTCCTTGCGAATCATCGTCGCGATTTCCATTACCATGCGCAACGCAATGGGCCGAACCGCTTTGCACGAATAACCGCCCGGCGTGGTAAATCCTTCAACCGTCGGCTCAGGCCGCAACGTTTCCAGATTCACGCCGATGACGCTGCGAATCGTATTGATCGCGCTCAGACCAGTCGCGCCGCCACGCAAAGCCGCGCGACTCGGTTCTTCGATGCGCGTGACGTTCGGCGTCATTTTTGCCCAGAACGGTTTTTTCGCCGCGCCTTTTACCCAGCCGCAAACTTCTTCCAGAATCTCGGGACATTCGCCCATGGCCGCGCCCATTTTTCGTTCGGGCAATCCGTGCGGACAGGAAAAATTTAATTCAAACGCATCCACGCCGGCTTCTTCGCATCGCTGCACAATTTCAACCCACGCGTCTTTATTATATTCCTCCATGATGGATGCGATGAGCACGCCGTCGGGAAACATCTGTTTGCATTTTTTAAATTCTTCGATCCAAATTTTGAACGGCCGGTCGCTAATCAGTTCAATATTTTCCCAGCCGACAACTTCCTGGCCGTCGCCCGCCATCAGCTTGCCGTAACGCGGCGTGACATTGACAACTTTCGAGGAATCGAGCGAAACGGTTTTCGCGATGACCGCGCCCCACCCTTCTTTGAACGCGCGGGCGATGACGTTCAGATTCGTGCCCGGCGGACCAGAGCCGATGATAAAAGGATTTGGAAGTTTCAGACCGTCAACTGTTGTGGCAAGTGTAGGCATAGCTTTTTCTTTCGATTAATGACGAAAGAATTTTAGCGCGAATGAGATGCGATTGCTACTGAAAACCTGCAAGGTTGCGAACTACACGTTTTGCGAGGCGAAAAACGAAATCACATTTAAACGAGTCACGGATTTTTCAGACGATAAAAATTATTTCCAACCGCCGGAACAACGATAGAAATCTGCCCGCCGTTTGTGCTGCGAGTTTGAGGCGCGGTGGCCCAGCCATTCGTGATCAACAAATCACCGTTGTTCTCAAGTCGAAAACCTGTCGCGGTATCCGGCCAGGAAACAATCGCGAAATTATTTGAACGCGTGATGGTCAACAGAGGCGCGCCGGGGGTTTGAATGGCTGCAATGATTCCCCAAAAACCACCATCGAGAGTGTAGGCGCCGCCAGTCATCCGGCCCGCGTCCGGCTGGCCGATAGTGCCACTGACCAAATAAACACCGCCAGTGCTCGTGCCGCCGCCGCCGTCAATGGTGAACCAATCAATGGAGTAGCTTTGCGCCAACGCTGTCGCGGCAGTGACGATCGCAGACAAAATGAAAATGATTTTTTTCATGGTTACTTCCTCTCTGGGGCGTTGAGTTCGCGACGGAGAAGCTTTTCGAGCTTTTCGAGCCGCACTCGGAGGTTCTGGATCTCGGCGTCTTTCTCCTCTACTTTTTCATTCAATCCCTGAATCGCCGCGAGGGCCACGCCGCTTTCGTCCACAGTGGCGATGTGTTTTTCATCCGTGCCCGTGCCGAAGGCGGCGTAAAAATCCTGCGCCATCGGGCCGATGTGTTTGGAATCTTTATCCATTTTGAAATTCCATTCCGAAACCGGCAGGGCGACCACTTTGTCCAAAACGCTTTGCGCATCAATCGCCGTGAAATTTTCCTTCAGGTTGCGGTCGCTCGCCGTGTTGAACGCCGTCGCTGTCACTGCGCCGTTCACATCCAGCGCGGTGGTGGGATTGTTTTTGTTGATGCCTACCCCGCCCGAAGCGCGGATCAGAAATTGATTCGTGGCAGTGGTGGGAAAATCGACGTTTTGCGAATCCGCCCAGACAAATGAACCCGAGTGCCTGGCTTTGGCGCGATGACCGGCCGCAAAACTGTTTGTGCCCGCCACATTTTTGTCTCCGCCGGGAATGGCCGAATAGGAGCCTGTATTAGTGTTGTTGTGACCGCCGCCAATCGTGGAATAAGATGCGTTGGGTTGGATCGTGTTGCGGATGCCGCCGCCAATCGTGGAATAAGTCGCGTTGGGTTGAATCGTGTTGCCGGAACCGCCGCCAATTGTGGACTCATTAGCGTTGGTTTGGATCGTGTTGA
>JALYXC010000433.1 GCA_030947315.1 Verrucomicrobiota bacterium
CTTCGCCGCTGAGCTTGAGTAAAATTCGTTTATAAGTGGGCGCGGGCTGTTTCATGAAATTTGAAAATGAAATCCAATGGCCAACATCGCGGCGATGTTCTAACCAGAGGCGGACGAAACGTCAACTGTCTGTAAAAATCTCGCGCGCGGGCGAACCGTCTAAATTTACGAAGTGACAACAACAACAGCATGGCCAAATAAAATTGGATTCGGGAGGAATCAAGATCCGGAACCTGAATCGCGCGCTTAAAACTTTAAAAGCCTGGAAAACATTCGCCCTATTCCTGAAATTAATTTTTGCCTTTTCGTCGGTGCCTTTCTACTTTCAGTCCATGCGTGACAAGTCGCTTCAATTTTTAGAATTATTGGCCAACACTCCGAGTCCGTCCGGCCATGAACATCGCGGTCAGCGCGTCTGGCTCGATTACGTCAAACCGTTTGCTGACGAAACTTTTTCTGACTCATACGGAAATGCGGTGGCGATTTTAAATAAAGGCGGCTCGCCCCGGTTGATGCTCGCGGCCCATGCCGACGAAATTGGCCTCACCGTTAATTACATTGATAGCGACGGTTTTATTTACGTGCGAAAATTGGGCGGCATTGACCCGGCAATCACCAAAGCAACTCGCGTGGATATTCACACAAAAAATGGCGCGGTGCGCGGCGTTGTCGGAAATGTCGCGCCGCATTTGACGAAGTCCGAAGGTGAACGCAAAGCGCCAAAAATCGAAGAGTTGTTTATTGATATCGGCGTGGACAGCCGAAAAAAAGCGCAGAAGCTCGTGCAAATCGGCGACCCGATTACGCTCAGCCATTTTTTTGAAAAATTACGCGGCGACCTTGCCATCGCTCGCGCTTTTGATAATCGGGTTGGCACTTGGGCCGTGGCCGAAACGATGCGGCTGTTGTGCGAAGGCCCACAAAACATCAACGCGGAAATCTGCGCCGTTTCCAACGTGATGGAAGAAGTCGGCCTGCTCGGCGCGCGGCAAATTGCTTACTCGCTCAAACCGGACGTCGCGCTGGTCGTGGACGTGACGCACGCCACCGATTATCCGACCGTCAATAAACAGCATCATGGCGATGTCCAAATTGGCCGCGGCCCGGCCATTACGCATGGCGGCTGCAATCATCCCGAAGTGGTGGCGCGTCTGGAAAAAATTGCCGGAAAACAAAAAATTAAATTGCAGCACGAAGCGATGTCGGCGACCAGCGGCACGGATACGGATGTGATTTTTTGGACGCGCGGCGGAATTCCCAGCGCGTTAATTAGTTTGCCCAATCGCTACATGCATTCGCCCGTGGAATTGGTGAGCTTAAGTGATTTGGAACAAATCCCGAAATTATTAAGCGGCTTTGCGATCTCCATCAAAAAAGGCGAAGAATTTAAAGTGAAGATTTGATAATTGTTATTTGAGCCGACGGACTTCGCGGCTAACGATTTCCTGAAAAGGATTTTGAAAAATCTTCGCCCACGGTCTTCACCACTTTTTTTTCCAATTTCGATTCACCGATTAACTCATTCAATTTCTTTTCGTAAGCTTCGCCATCCAAGGGCAACTCAACTGATTCGCCAAGCAATGAAGAATATAAAATTGCGTTAGCCAATTCCACCGACCAAACGCCTTCTTCGGCGGGCGCTATCAGAGGCGTTCCATCCAAAATTGCATCTACAAAATTTTGGGTGATGTCTTCATGTTTTCCGCCGCTGGTTTCCAGCGGAATTTCCACGTTCCAAATATCGGGACGCGCAAAACCGGCTTTGGAGTTTTTACTGAATTCCAGCATCGAAACTTCATTGCGCGTGAAAATTGTTTTGCCATGTTCGACCACAATTTTTCCGCGTTCGCCGGTGATTTCTAGACGATTTGTTCCGGGCGCTTCGCCGGTTGAAGTAATAAAAGTTCCGGTCGCGCCGCTTGGGTATTCCAAAAAGGCCGTCACGTTATCTTCGACTTCAATATTGTGATAATGACCAAGCTGGCAAAAGCCGCGCACGCGCGCAGACCGTCCGCAAAGCCACTGCAAAATATCGAGATTGTGCGGACATTGATTCAGCAAAACGCCGCCACCTTCGCCGCGCCAGGTCGCGCGCCAGCCGCCGCTGGCGTAATACGCTTCCGTGCGAAACCAATCAGTCACAATCCAATTAGTCCGCACAATTTTTCCGAGTTCGCCCGTGTTAATCAGGTTTTTAATTTTGCGCCATTTCGATTCGGTGCGCGATTGGAACATCGCGGCGAAAATAATTTTTTTATCTTTGTGCGCGGCAATCAGTTTTTCGCAATCGGCTTTGTGAACGGAAATGGGTTTTTCCACGAGGAGATGAATTTCATTTTCGAGCGCGTCAATTCCAATCGTGGTATGGAGAAAATGCGGCGTGGCAATCAACACGGCATCAATTTCCCCGGAACGAATCATTTTCTCGCTGCTGTCGAACGTTTTGAGATTTTTATATTTCTCCAGATTCGGCGTGTGCGGGTCGCTGACGGCGGTGAGAACAGCCCGATTGATTTTGTTGCTGACCAAATAATCGGCGTGATATTTTCCCATGTTTCCGAGGCCAACGATGCCGAAGCGAACTTGTTTCATGCCGCGAAGTTTAGAAAACAAGTTCTAAAAATCCAGCGTGGAGTTTTAAAGAGAGACGCATTATCGAGAACTCGTCTTACAAATTGTTTAACAAGGATAAACAGGAGGAACAGGATTCCGGCGAAACTATTTTTCCTGTTAGATTATCCTGTTTATCTTGTGCATCCCGGTTTCATTTTGACCCGCTTTTTATTTAAACAAGGATGCACAAGATGAACGGGGTTCGGAAAAACTATTTTTCCTGGCAAATCATCCTGTTTATTTTGTTTATCCCTGTTCAATTTTCGTCCCACTTCTATTTATGAGATAAGTTCTAGTTTTTTTTACTCAATTTGTTGGTGAGAAATGCAGGGCAGATTATTGGCGCAAGCGGTAGAAGCGCGCCGATCCACTGATGGTGTTGGTCACGACGTTGTTCGTGCCGCTGACGGCGGGCGCGGGTGACACGACGCTCCAGACGTTCGTGTTGA
>JALYXC010000513.1 GCA_030947315.1 Verrucomicrobiota bacterium
CATCAAGGAACGGCTCGTGGACGACACGGGCGAAGTGCGGCGCTTCGTTAATGTTTACGTGAACGAAGAGGACATTCGCTTTCTGGAAAACCAAAAAACCGCGCTGAAAGACGGCGACGAAATCAGCATCATTCCTGCAATTGCGGGAGGTTAAAATAGTTTTGAATTTTGAGTGCTGAGTTTTGAATTAAAAACATTTCAAACTCAAAATTTAAAATTTATAATTCAAAACTTTAAAATTATGGAGCAAAAAAAGACCAAACCAACTGGCACCCAACAGACACGCCTCTGGTTGATGTATCCGTCCAAGCTGATCACCACGCCGGTCATTTGGGAACTCGGCCAAAAATTTCCGGTCGTGACTAATCTGCGCCAGGTCAGTGTCACGGACGAAATTGGAATTGTTTCCCTCGAATTGGAGGGCCAACGCGATGAAATCAAGGCCGCTATAAAATGGCTCGAGAAATCGGGCATAAAAGTTGAGCCTGTCGAAATCAATGTAATTGAAAGTTAGTGATCTTGCTTTCGTTCATTTCAAATCCCTAGAGTCTTTATGACGAAGCGCGACCTGGTCAGCCGCATTAGCAACGAAACGGGAATGTCACAACCAGAAGTTTTCGCGGTCGTTCAAAAAACTCTTGATGTTATTTCCGAAGCGCTCGCTCAAGGAGAAACGGTGGAGTTTCGCAATTTTGGAGTGTTTGAAGTGAAAATTCGCAGAGCGCGTGTGGGCCGCAATCCGAACCGGCCCCAAACAGAAATAGAAATTCCGCCACGGGCCACCGTTAAATTTAAACCAGGCAAAGAAATGCGCGAAGCTGTTTTAAAACTTTCGCCGGGAAAATAATTTTTAATCATTAAGTCACTTTAATTTTTTTGTTCGCATTTTGCCACTGATTTTATGGAACGATTACCCGGCTTTCGCGATTTTTATCCTGAACCGATTCCGCATCCTGATGTTTGGAGCGCAGAGGCACGACACTATGTTTTTGAAAAATGGCGAACCACCGCGCGGCGCTACGCCTTCCGCGAATACGATGGCCCGCCGCTTGAACCACTCGAATTATTCACGCTGAAAAGCGGCCAGGAAATTGTCGCCCAGCTTTATAATTTTACAGACAAAGGCGAACGCCAGATTGCGCTGCGCGCGGAAATGACGCCGACACTTGCCCGAATGATTTCGGCGCACGAACGTAATTACAAAAAGCCGATCAAGTGGTTTGCTGTTCCGCAATTGTTCCGTTATGAACGCCAGCAGAAAGGTCGTCTGCGCGAACATTTCCAATTTAACTGTGATATTTTTGGCGAAAGCGACGTCGCCGCCGAAGCGGAATTGATTGCGCTGCTTATTGATACGCTGCGTTCCTTCGGATTAACGGCTGATGATTTTATTATTCGCTTGAGCAGTCGCAATGCGTGGCAGGAATTTTATAAACGCGGAATGCAAAGCGCGGAAAGCGAATATGAGTTTTACCAAATCATTGACAAGCTCGAACGGGAAGAAAAATCAGTCAGCGAGAAAAAACTGCGCACGCTAGGGTTTTCGTATTCGGAAATTACAGAATTTATCCACACTGGAAAACCCACGGTCGAACTGGAATCCATTCTAAAAAATCTTTCCGCGCACGGCCTTGGTGATTTTGTCAAAGTGGATTATCACGTCATTCGCGGACTGGCTTATTACACTGGAGTTGTTTTTGAAGCGTTCGATAAACGCGGAGAATTTCGCGCCATCGCCGGCGGGGGACGCTACGATAATCTCATTAAATTAATCAGCGGTGGTAAAGTAAATTTGCCCGCGCTCGGCTTCGGCATGGGCGATGTGGTTCTTCTTGAACTGCTCAAAGCCCGCGGGCTTCTGCCAAAATTCCACGCCGGAGTTGACGCTTTTTGCCTGATTGAAAATGAACAATTCCGGGATGATTCCTTAAATTTAATTCACGAACTTCGTGCCGCTGGCTATGCTGTTGACTATTCTTTCACGCCCGCCAAGTCTGATAAACAATTCAAGCGCGCGGAAGAATTGAAGGCTGATTTTACTTTTAAGTTGGAACGTTCCCCGGCCGGCGAACTGATCGTAAAATTAAAAAATCTCAAAACGCGCGAAGAAAAAATTATCAATCCGTCCGAAACCGCCAGTCACTTAAAATCATAAAAAAAGCGAAGCTGATGCTTCGCTCAAAAAAAATACGTGGCGCAGAATTATTTGGTTTCTTCGGTTTTGTTCTCGGCGATTTGAATTTCCTCGGACTTTCCCTCAAATGGTTTAGGTTCAACTTTTTCTGCAGCCGTTTTGGCGCTGGCTTTAGCCGCTTTTTTGTGGGCGGCTTTGGTTTCTTTTTCCGCCGCAGTGGTTTCTCTTTCTTTAACCAGCGTCGCGCCCCTGCCGAGACGTTTGCGCAGATAAGTCAGCTTGGCGCGGCGAACGGCGCCCTGCCGTTCGACTTCGATTTTGTCCACGCGGGGTGAATGAACAGGAAAAACACGTTCCACTCCTTCGCCATAGCTGATGCGGCGGACCGTAAAAGTGGAATTCAAACCGCGACCGCGCCGGCCAATCACGACGCCCGCAAAAATCTGAATGCGTTCCTTGTCGCCTTCAACAACTTTGGTGTGAACGCGCACCGAATCTCCCACGCCGAAGTCGTGTTTGTCTTTGCGAAATTGTTCCGATTCAATTTTATCAAGTATTAATTGGTTCATAAATTGTCTTTTTGAAACGCTCAACGTGAAATGTGAATTAAACTTTCCTTACATTCACATTTCCTCCCATTCACGTTTTACGTTTCAAGTTTCACTTTCATTCTAATAAATCCGGTCGCCGCTCTGTCGTCCGCAATCGGGCTTGTTCACGTCGCCATTTTTCAATCTCAGCATGATTGCCCGACAACAAAACTTCCGGAACTTTCATCCCGCGAAAATCTGCGGGCCGCGTGTAATGCGGATATTCCAGCAAATCGTGACTGAACGATTCATCACGCGAACTTTCGTCATCCCCCAAAACGCCCGGCAATAAACGTGTCACCGCATCAATTATCACCATGGCGGGCAAAGCGCCGTTCGTCAGCACATAATCGCCAATCGAAAGTTCGTCGTGCGCCAAGCGTCGCACTCGTTCGTCAAAACCTTCGTAACTGCCGCAGATCAAAAGCAAATGTTCCTCCTGCGAAAGTTCCCGTGCGATGGACTGATTAAACCTTCGTCCGATCGGCGTCAGCAAAACCATCCGCGTTTTTTTCTGCGCCAGATTTTCCACTGCTTCAAAAATCGGCTCCGGTTTCAAAAGCATACCTGGTCCGCCGCCAAACGGTTTATCGTCCATCGTTTTATGACGGTCGTGCGTGTAATCGCGCAGATTAATCACCTGCAAGTTCAGTAATTTTTTTTCCCGCGCCCGTTGGACAATGCTGGCGTCCAGCGGTCCCGCGAACATTTCGGGAAATAAAGTGAGCACCTCAATTTTCATGAAATGCAAAATAAAAATTAAAAATTAAAAATCAAAATGTCAGCGCTGACCAGGCTCTCCATTTATATTTTAATTTTGCATTTTTAATTATCTGTTGTCCTCGATAATTTCAATCGCGCAGCGTTGCCCTTTTTTTGCGCTGCCGGCCAACAGCAAGGAGCGAATGGCGTTAATGGTCATCCCTTGCTTGCCGATTACTTTGCCAATATCATCGGGATGCATCCGCAACTCATAAATTGTCAGGCCCTGATGTTCAACGGGCGCCACTAGAACCGCTTCCGGATGATCCACCAGCCCTTTGACGACAAATTCCAAATAGGCCTGCATAACCTAAAATAAAATCAAGCCGCCGCTGCGGCTTTATTCAGTTTTTTAATAAAACTGGCCACCGTATCGCTCGGTTGCGCGCCTTTGCTCACCCAATATTTTGCCCGTTCCAGATCGAGTTTGAAATTTTCATCTTTTTTCAGCGGTTGATACGTGCCAATTTCCTCAATGAACTTGCCATCGCGCGGACTGCGGCTGTCAGCCACCACAATGCGATAAACAGGCGTGTTTTTCGTCCCGATGCGTTTCATGCGAATTTTAACGGCCATAAATAATCTTTCTTTTAGCGTCGCCATTTCTCGCTGGGCGTCAGCGTTTTTCGTTACCTCGCCTCGAGGCGTCTTTTCAAAAAGAGTGGAGAGCCTAGTCACCTGTTTTAAAATTAGCAAGTCCCGTTTTGAGAAAATTTGTCATTCAAGCTTTCGTTGCCAAAGGAGTTTCTTTCAGTCCGCCCCAACTTAAAGCCGCGGCTAAAAATCTGGTTCCTTTCCACACGATTCCTTCTGGTTATTATCTCAGACGAATGTCCGCTGACTTTTCACGAATTCCAAAACCACTTTCGCTGATCGAAACAAATAAGTTTGCGGATGGTCTTTTAACTTATAAACAATTTGGAGCATCCACTCGCACCCTCATTACCGAAAGCAAAACTTTTTCCGGCGAACCGGTTGGGATCCAAACGTTCATCAACGAATTTTGGACTTCGAAACAACGCGCCGCCAATCGGCTGCACGAAATTTCTTACCGCGCCTGTTTCAAACCGCAGCTTCCGCGTTTTTTTATCGAACGGCTGACCGCCCCTGGCGACATCGTTTATGATCCTTTCATGGGACGCGGCACAACGTTGCTGGAAACGGCGTTGCTCGGACGCATTCCCTTTGGCTGCGATGTGAATCCGTTGAGCGAGATTTTAATTAAACCGCGCTTGCATCCTCCGGCCCTGACGCAAATCGAAGAGCGCTTGCGCGAAATTGATTTTTCTGAGGGCGACGAATGGCCGGAAGAACTGCTGGTTTTTTATCATGCGGAAACGCTGCAACAAATTGTCGCCCTGAAAAAATATCTCCGCAACAGACAATCGCAAAACAGACTGGATTTTGTGGATGAATGGATTCGCATGATTGCCGTGAATCGTTTGACGGGTCATTCCACTGGATTTTTTTCTGTCTATACTTTGCCGCCCAATCAGGCCGTTTCCATTAAATCACAACAAAAAATAAATGCGGGTCGAAAACAAATTCCCCCGCCTCGGAACGTCCCGGAAATAATTCTTAAAAAAAGCCGGACTTTATTGGGCGATTTAGATTCGAGCCATCGCGCCATTTTGAAAAAAGTTCCCCCCTGCGCTTTGCTTTTGACTCAGCTTTCTTCGCACACACCGCAAATTCCTGAAAATTCCGTTTCGCTGGTGGTGACTTCCCCGCCGTTTCTCGACGTAGTGGATTATGCCGGTGATAATTGGTTGCGCGGCTGGTTTGTGGGGCTTGATTCTAAAAATGGGAAACTTACCGTCCCAAAAATATTGAAGGAATGGCAAAAAGTAGTGACGGAAATTTTTCACGAATTGCATCGCGTTTTGAAGCCGGGCGGTCATATCGCTTTTGAAGTGGGCGAAGTGCGCGGCGGGAAAATAAAATTGGAAGAAGCAGTGTTGCCTTGCGGCATGGCCGCCGCTTTGCAACCGGAACTCATTTTAATCAATGACCAAAAATTTACAAAAACAGCGAATTGCTGGGGCGTTGCCAACAATTTCAAAGGAACAAACACCAATCGAATCGTGCTATTTAAGAAATGTGCGTAAATCGTGAAACGTGAAATATGAACTCACGTTTCACCAATTAAACGCGATTGATAGTGAAAACCTTTTTTACTATATTTTGCCGCGATCAATCTAAAACGACTTTCCCCGAAGCATCTTAAAATCGAATGACTCAATCTATTATGAAAAATATTTTAAGGTTTGGCCTGGCCGTTTTGTTTTCCGCGCTTTTGTTCCCGGCGCGGGCGGAAAATTTTCAGCGGAAGGAGGATGTTATTTATGGCCGAAAATTTGGCACGGCGCTGACGCTCGATGTGATTACGCCGGAAAAAACAAATGGTTACGGGATTTTATTTATGGTCAGCGGCGGATTTTTTTCCAGCCATGCCGCCATTAATCCTGCATCCTACCAACCCTTGCTGGAACGGGGCTATACGGTTTTTGCCGTGGTGCATGGTTCGCAACCAAAATTTATTATTCCGGAAATCGAACAAGATATTCACCGCGCGGTTCGTTTTGTTCGCTCGAACGCGGCTAAGTATGGCGTTGATCCCAATCATCTTGGCATTACCGGCGGCAGCGCAGGCGGACATCTTTCGCTGACGATCGGAACGCAAGGTATTCGCGGCGATGCGGCAGCCAAAGATCCGATTGATCGCGAAAGCAGCGCCGTGCAAGCGGTCGCTTGTTTTTATCCGCCCACCGATTTTTTAAATTGGGGCAAGGAGGGCGACGATGGAGTGGGTTTTGGGCCGACCATAAAACATCAAGCCGCTTTCGGCCCGCAAAGTTTCGACGCGAAAAGCCGTCAAAAATTGGGCAAAGAAATTTCGCCGCTTTATTTTGTCACTTCCAACATGCCGCCAACTTTAGTCATCCATGGCGATGCCGACAAAACCGTGCCGATTTATCAGGCAAAGATTTTTGAAAAACGCTGCGCGGAAATGCACGCTCCCTACAAATTAATTATTCGCGAAGGCAAAGATCATGGCTGGGCTGGAATGAACGACGATATGAAAATTTTCGCGGATTGGTTTGATGAACATTTGCGCGGCGTAAAAGCAAAGTAAGATTTTTCGCCGTTAGTCAAAAGACTTGTTTACTCAATTTGCCTTGTCGTGTTTTCCGCCTTTCCGCATTCTTTTCTGCTGGATGGGCGAGCGAATGATTTCAGAAGTTTTAACCAAACCCGATGCCGCGTTGGAAATGACGCTGCGACCATCGCTGTTCTCGGATTTCACCGGCCAGGCGAAAGTCAAAGAACGTTTGGAAATCGCAGTGCAAGCCGCCCAGCAACGCGGCGAAGCGATTGATCATATTCTTCTGAACGGGCCGCCCGGTTTAGGCAAGACCACTTTGGCCCACATTATTTCCAAAGCGATGGGCGCCAATATGAAAAGCACGAGCGGCCCGACCATCGAAAAAGCGGGCGATCTGGCTGGCTTGCTGACCAATCTCGAAGAAGGCGACGTGCTTTTTATTGATGAAATTCATCGGCTACAAAAAACCATCGAGGAATATCTTTATCCGGCGATGGAAGATTTCAAACTCGACATCATTATTGATCAGGGACCGAACGCGCGCAGTGTGCGTCTGAATCTTCCGCGCTTCACTTTAATTGGCGCGACGACTCGCAGCGGTTTGCTGACTGCGCCACTGCTCACAAGATTTCCAATTCGCGAACGCGTTGATTATTATCACGCCGAACAATTGGAAAAAATCGTCACGCGCTCCGCGAATTTGCTCAACATTGCCATCGAAGAAAATGGCGCCAAAGAAATCGCCCGCAGAAGTCGCGGCACGCCGCGTATTGCCAATAATCTTTTGCGCCGGGTTCGTGATTACGCGCAAGTTCGCGGCGATGGAAAAATAACTTCCACCATTGCTGACCAGGCTTTGG
>JALYXC010000483.1 GCA_030947315.1 Verrucomicrobiota bacterium
ATACGAAATAGCGCCTTTAGATTGCCCCGCGAAAAGCCGGACGCGCTCTTCAATCTGACGATCAATTTCCGCCAGAATTTCCGGGGCCGTGTGAGCGCGAATTCGGTCAGTATCATTTACAGTCATAAAATTTTTTCGTTACGAGAAGTTTATTTCGATTTTCCAAATTATCCATTTATTTTTTTTGAAATCCTTTTCCATTGCTCCCCGGTTTTGGAACAGGCATTTTTTATTTCGATGCACCGAATGAGCCTCGCCCAAATCAATTCACTTTCCCGTGAAGAATTCGTTCGCCTCATCGGCTCCGTTTTTGAACATTCACCGTGGATTACGAAAAGAACCGGGGAGAAACGGCCCTTTGCCGATTTGGATCAACTTCACTTCCACCTCTGTCAAACCATTTGGAACGCCAACGAAGCTGAAAAAATTAAATTAATCCAGGCCCATCCCGACCTCGTGGGCCGTGCTGCGTTGGCCGGAACGTTGACTTCCGAATCCACTCGCGAGCAAACCAGCGCCGGCTTGAATAAATTATCGTCCGTTGAAATTTCTGAATTCCAAAAATTCAATCAGGCCTACCGCGAAAAATTTAATTTTCCTTTTGTAATTTGCGCGCGACTCAATAAAAAAGAAGCGATTCTTCGTGGCTTCGAAAAACGTTTGCAGAATTCCCGCGATGAAGAAATCAAAACCGCGCTGGAGGAAATTTCCAAAATCGCTTTCCTCCGACTGCAAGATATTGTAGCCAATTAATATGCCTGCCAAACTGAGCACACACGTTCTCGATACCGCGCACGGTTGTCCTGCCGCTGGAATGCAAATCGAACTCTGGTCACTTTCCGATGAAAAACCAAAGTTGCTAAAAAGCATTTACACCAACGCTGATGGTCGCGCCGAAGCACCGCTCCTTTCCGCCCAGGAATTACAGGCCGGAAAATACGAATTGATTTTTTTTGTCGGAGATTATTTTTCCAAAAAAAATTCTGCGCCGGAAAAAATTTATTTTTTAGATAAAGTCCCGGTTCGATTCGGCATCGCCGATGCAACCGCTTCTTATCACGTGCCGCTTTTGGTTTCGCCATGGAGTTACAGCACCTATCGCGGAAGTTAGAAATGAGCGCGGCCAGAATTGTCATGCAGCGCATTGAAGCGCTCGGAAAAATCAGCGAAGAACCGCATCGCTTGACTCGCACTTTTTGTTCGCCCGCGATGAGACGCGCCCATGATTTAGTCGCAAGCTGGATGCGCGAAACTGGAATGACCGTTCGCGAAGATGCCATTGGAAATTTAATTGGTCATTATCCGGCGAATAAATCCGATGCGAAAATATTTCTCCTCGGTTCGCATCTCGACACCGTTCGCGACGCCGGAAAATTCGACGGCCCGCTCGGCGTTTTGATTGCCCTTGCTTGCGTCCAGGAACTTCATCAAAAAAAAATCCGGCTGCCTTTCGCCATTGAAGTCGTCGGATTCGCCGATGAAGAAGGCGTGCGTTACCAAGCTGCGTATCTCGGCAGCAAAGTTCTCGCGGGAAATTTTGACGCAAAAGATTTAAAGCGGATTGATGCAAATGGAATTTCAATGAGTGAGGCGATTCAAAAATTTGGCGGAAGCCCCGCACAAATAAAAAATTCTCGTCTGAATCCAAAACAAATTCTCGGCTACGCAGAAGTTCATATTGAGCAAGGTCCCGTGTTGGAAAAAGAAAATCTCGCCATTGGAATTGTCACAGCGATTGCGGGTCAAACTCGCGTCCAGATAAATTTCGCCGGTTGCGCTGGTCACGCTGGAACAACCCCTATGAATTTGCGCAAAGACGCTTTGTGCGCCGCTGCAGAATTTGTGCTATCTATCGAAAGTTATGCAAAAAAAATTTCCGGTCTGGTCGCGACGGTCGGCCAAATCGAAGCGAAACCGGGCGCCAGCAACGTCATTCCCGCTGACGTAAATTTAACTCTCGATGTTCGCCATCAAAACGATTCCACGCGAAAAACAGCCCATGAAAATTTAAACAAGTCGGCACAACAAATCGCGCAGAAACGCGGATTAAAAACCGACTGGCAATTGGTTCAGGAAATCGCCGCCGTCCCCTGCTCCACTCAACTTTCAGATTTACTGGCAAAGGCCGCAAAAAAAAATCAATCCCGACTTCTCAAATTACCAAGCGGTGCTGGCCACGATGCTGCGGTTATTTCAAAAATTACTCCCGTCGCCATGCTTTTTGTTCGCTGCAAAAGCGGCCTCAGCCATCATCCCGATGAATCAGTGAAAGTTGAAGATGTCCAAATCGCCATTGCCGTGATGAATGAATTTCTTGAAGTTCTGGCAAAACGCGCGTGAGCAAACTGGACCTCATTTTGCGCGGTGGAATTCTCGTCATAGAAAAAGAAATCTCGCAACTCGACGTAGGTGTCGCCGGTGAAACAATCGTTGCGCTGGAAAAAAATATTCCTGACGACGCGCGTGAAGAAATTGATGCTTCCGGTCTTCACATTTTTCCGGGCCTGATCGATTCCCATGTTCATTTCAACGAGCCCGGCCGCACCGATTGGGAAGGTTTTGCTACTGGCTCACACGCGCTGGCC
>JALYXC010000498.1 GCA_030947315.1 Verrucomicrobiota bacterium
GCTTCCTTCGCCCACTTTTCATAGTCGTCCTCGCCCAACCAGCTTCGCAAACGAAATATTTCACCAATGGAATAAGTCACTTCGGCATTCATCGGTTCAATTTCTGCGGCCTTTTTTAAGGCGGCCAATTTTTCCTGAGGATTATTTTTTGCTTTCTCGGCTCGGTGCAGCCAGGCGTATTCCTGGGCTTTGCGCCAACCTTGGGGGCCCAAATAAATCAAGCCGGCGCAGGCTAGAAGCGAGACAAATATTTTCGCCAAGACGCTTTGCGTCACCCAAAATTGTTCGGAAGCAAATCGCTGATATCCGCTGACCAGCGCCATTAACGTGATGGCCAGAATGGCGTTAGCGGGAATTTGCATGTTAAAATCAAAAATCGAATGGATCAAAATCGCCAACACGCCGAGTGCGCCGCCAAAAACAAAAGCGGCTTTGTTGCTTTTTTTTGTGCCGAGATCATTGGCGCTGCGTTGCACATGCGGCCAGGTTTTCAATGCCCCCCAGTACAAAAAGAAAACCGAGAGCGCGATGATGGCCATGCCTGTCGCGCCCCAATCGGCCAATGTATTTAAATAATCGTTGTGCGCATAGAGAGGGCGGCTTTGAAGCTTGACGGGGCGATATTGCGCGAAATAAATATCGTAATGTCCCGGCCCGGTTCCCCACCATAAATGATCTTTCCACATTCGGGTGGCGCAATCCCAATAAAGAAACCGACCCTCCTCCGTTTTACTCTCTTTAAAAGTTTTTTCAAATCGCTGGTGCGCTGTTTGCGCGTGGCGCGCAAAAACCATTCCTGCGGCCAACAATAAGATAAGCATTCCCACAGCCGGAATTCGAAAGTCCCGATGCATGAGCAACAAACTGAAAAAAACCAACAGCATTACGCCCGTGGCGATCCATCCTCCGCGCGAACCCGTGACGCCGATCCCAATTAAAATCATCAGACAGCCGTAGCCTAAAACAATTTTAGTGACGTGATTAAAACGGCCCAATAAAATACAGGCTAACCCGAGCGGCAAAATCATTTCCAGAAAACCCGCCAGATGATTTGGATTGATGTAAGTGCCCCCTCCGCGACCAGCGTACTGAGCCGGCTTCGTGAAATGCCAGACTTTCATCGAGTGAGTGGTAATTTGATAAATGGCGTAAGCAGAAATAATTGCGGCCAGAGCGATCATGGCCAACATGATGATTTGAGCCGATTCCTGGCGATTTAAATTATTAAGAATCGCGAAAAACAAAAAGGCATAAACGAGGATGCGGATTAATTCCTGCCGCGCCACATATTCCACTTCCGCAAACTGGTAACGAATGATCGCATACCCGACAAAGGCCAGAACCGCCCAACAAATCGGCGGCCAAAAAAAATAGTGTCGCGGATTAATCCATATCCTCAGTATCCACAGAAACACAACAGCCAGTGTGCAACTCTCGATGATAAGAAATTCCAAGGAACGCACTGCGCCGGTGGCCAAAGGCCCGAAAATCAAAACGAAAAGAACCAGCGCGAGAATCCCCTTTTCGCACCAGTTATCAAGAGATTCGCGATTCATGAGCCGAAAATCGAAGTGAAGATTTTATTTCCAAGTAAGAATGTTCGGACGCCGACCTGAGTAGAAATTTTCGCGAATTTTATCAACTTAAATATTGCCGGGGATCAGTTATTTTTCCCGCCAACGCGCTGGCCGCAACGGTCGCAGGCGAGGCGAGAAAAACTTGCGATTCCTTGTGCCCCATTCGTCCGGGAAAATTCCGGTTCGTCGCGCTGATGCATTTCATCGGCGTATTCATTCGGCCAAACGTGTCCACCGGTCCGCCGAGACACGCGGCGCAGCCAGCGTTTTCGGTCATTTGCACACCGGCATCCAGAAGAATCTGCCAAACTGTTTTGTCGCCCCAAAGCGCAGTTTGCAAATCACGCACAATTTCCGGCGTCGCCGGAACTCCAAAAGTATCAATGACCACATGCTTGCCGCGCAGCACGCGCGCGAATTCCAAAAAGTCAGAAGTTTTTCCGCCGGTGCAGGAACCGACGTAAGCGCGATCCAATTTTGTATCGCCCATGTCTTTCGCTTTTTTGCGCTGGCCGGGGTCGGGATGACAAGCGACCGTCGGTTCCAGCTTCGACAAATCAATGGTCATTTCGTAAACAAATTTTTCATCGCGATCCCGTTCGACCGGTTCGTAAGTCGCTTTCGTGCCGTTCAATTTGCAGCGATAATCCACCATCTCTTTGGTTTTCGCGTCAAATTCAAAAATTCCATTTTTGCCGCCCGCTTCAATTGCCATATTCGCAATGGTCATTCGGTCGTCCATCGTCAAACCGGCAACGCCGCTGCCGTCGAACTGCATCGCGCGATACGTCGCCCCGTCGAAACCAATTTCGCCGATACAATGCAGAATCACATCTTTGGCCATGACGCCCGGTTGCAATTTTCCTTCGAGCCGGAAGTGCATCGTTTCGGGAACTTTCAAGAGTAATTTTCCCGTGCCCATGACAAAGCCAGCGTCGGTGTTGCCAATGCCCGTCGCAAATTCATTAAACGCACCGGCCATGCAGGTATGCGAATCGGTGCCGAATAAAATTTCGCCGGGTCGCGTATGACCTTTTTGCGGAAGCGCGGTGTGACAAACGCCCGCGTAATTCGAGCCGTATTG
>JALYXC010000503.1 GCA_030947315.1 Verrucomicrobiota bacterium
CGCGCGAACTGGAAAAACATGCTGGCGAAGAATTGGAGCACGCCCTAAAAATCGCCAAACAAATTGATTATCTCGGCGGCATGCCGACGACTATTCCCGAAAAAGTAAAAGTCTCCGAGGACGCCAAGGAGATGTTAAAATTCGATCTCGAAAATGAACAGGTGACGGTGGCCAATTACCGCCGACGCATTCGCCAAGCGGAGGCGATGGGAGAATTTGCGCTGAGCGAAACCTTGCGCGACATCATCGTGCAGGAGCAGGAACATGAAATAGATCTGGCCGACGCGCTGGGAATTAATGTGCCGAAAGCGAGATGAATTATTTTGCAGGCAGATGTTTTTAGATGTAGGGTTGACTGAAAATATGCGAAAGCGCAATTTATTTTCAATTTTAGGAGCGGTAGGTATGGCAAGAATTAATTCCAAAAAAGAAATTCTAAAAAAAAGAAAACCGTTATGAAATCATTTAAAAATAAAATTCGGCTTATATTGATGGTAATCGGAGTGGGAGTTGTTGTCGGAATATTTAACATTGGCCTAAGAAAAGTTTTTCATCTTAACGAACCTTCGCTCCATGGAAGTACGGGAGTTCTTATTTTTTTCACTAGCGTATGTTTGAATCGGTACCGGATAAAAAAGGAATCTGAGCAACGCGAAGAGAAATCGCCTTGATTATTAACGGGGTTATTTATTTTCATTCGGGCGTTTGCGCGGCGGCAAAATGGAACACGTTTCTTTGCATCCGAAAATGCGGCTGAGCCAATGCCGGTTCCGACTGATCATCCTATAAATTTTTTCCGCAATCCAGATCACGCCGGGCACCCAGAGAAGTAGCGCCAGCGGAATTAACAACGGCAAACGCATTCCAACGAAGCGCAAACAACGCGCGCCCCGATAAATTTTTCCATTTTTTGCGACGCAATGAATCGCTTCCAACAAATTTCCGCGAGTCAAAGTCGGCGCAATTTCCGAAGCGCGCGGATTTGAAATCGGCAATAAACTCAGCGCATTAAACCAGTCGAGCCAGGTCAACAGGCGCATTTGAAACGTGCAAAGCAGACAAGCATCGTCATATAAAACCATCGTGGTTGCATCGCCCGTTTTCATCAGAGAACTATTCACACTCCGGAGGGAATTTTCAAAGACTGATTTTTTTGGAAAAAGTTTAGCTTTTATTTTCTAAAAAACTTTTTATTTCTTCATCCGAGGCTTTGCATTGCTTCAGAGCGCTGATGACATACGAAATGGAAAGTAGATCTGAGCGCGGAACAAATACGCAATGTGTGCCGCCTTTTTTACGATACAATTCATTCTTGTCGCTTTGGCAACGAGTCTTGAAAGAGTATCCAAGGTCCCGAAGTTTATTAACAAAAAGCTTTCTCGAGATCACGCGGGCTAATTCTTCGGGTGTTTAATGGAACATCAAATGATAGTCGGGCTCTGGCCGATTTTTGCGGAATTGGTGAAACAGAAGACCATCCATGCTCTTCTAAAAATTTATCCAAATCGCCAGTGGATAATAATTCGGTGAGCATTGCATCAATAGATTCTGACATGCCTTCACGAAGTTCAGGAAAGGAATCGGCTTGAATTGTAATCTGAAATGGATCGCAAACAGCTACCCATTTTCGGGCTTTAATATCTTCGCAATATTTCCAGGTGATTTGTCCCTCGAGGCTTATAACATTTCTGGAATTTCGCTTTGACATTTTAATTCAGATTCACGGATAGAATAGGTCTCTAATTTACCGCCGTCAATGCGCCAATCTATTTAAAAGTTTCAAATTTTTAATTTTAAGTTTCAATCAGCAGTGAACGACGCAAAATTTAAGAACCGAATTATGAACCGGGAAATTTTAGGGACTCATCAAAAAGCGCTGCAGATAAATCTCGACGCCAGCAAATATGGAACCTTCGCGGAAATCGGCGCGGGCCAGGAAGTGGCGCGCTGGTTTTTTCGCGTGGGCGGCGCTTCGGGCACCATCGCCAAGACTATTTCGGCTTATGACATGATTATCAGTGACGCGATTTATGGCCACAGCGAACGCTACGTGAGTCGTGAGCGGCTCGAAACGATGCTGGAACGCGAATACGATTTGCTGCTGGAACGATTAAACGAGAAGCGCGGATCCAACACGAAATTTTTTGTTTTTGCCGACACAGTGGTGGCGCGAAGTTACTCGCAACTCAACGATGCGCACGGCTGGCTGGGCATTCGTTTTCAAACTCAGCCGCAAGCGGCGCCGTCGCAAATCATTGTGCATATTCGTCTTTGGGACAAAGAAAATTTACAGGAGCAGGAAGCGCTCGGCATTTTGGGAGTCAATCTTTTGTACGCGGCGATGTATCTGCACGACGATCCGGAAGCGCTGATTATTTCGCTGGTGGACAACGTGGGCAAAGAGCGGCTCGAAGTGGATATGATTAAATTTTCC
The DNA here is from genome assembly GCA_030947315.1 of Verrucomicrobiota bacterium. Taxonomy (GTDB): domain Bacteria; phylum Verrucomicrobiota; class Verrucomicrobiia; order Limisphaerales; family CANJXF01; genus JALYXC01. The sequence goes on from JALYXC010000503.1 coordinate 2,435, forward strand.
GGGCCTTCATTTGAAAAACTCGACAATCGTTTGATGGCTTTGAAACTCGTGCAAAACGGATTGACTAATGCCGCGTTGTTCAAGGCCAATGGCGAAGTGGTCCAGCCGGCCGATGCGTTTTACAAACAAACTATTTTGGTTGAACGCGGCAGTTTTCGGCCCGTCACCAAAGTGACGCTGGATATGCTCGCCTGCGCGCAGGCGCAATTTGTGCAGGAAACCAAAGTGCAGGGCGAAGAGGTTTTGACGCTCATGGAAATGACCCTGAAAAATCTGACGGAAGGCGACAAAATTGATCACCAGGATTTTTTGGATCGCGTGGATATTTTGGGCGCGCTGGGCAAAACCGTTTTGATTTCTGATTTTGGAGAATATTTCCGGCTGGCCGCTTATTTTTTTCGTTACACAAAAAAAATGATTGGCATCGCCATGGGCGTGCCGAGCTTGAAGGAATTGTTCGACGAAAAATATTACACCAATTTGTCCGGCGGCATTTTGGAATCGTTCGGGCGCATGTTCAAAAACGATTTGAAACTTTATGTTTATCCGCTGCTCGAAGAAAAAACCGGCGCGTTAATCACGGCGGAAAATTTGCGGGTCGCTCCGCATTTGCGGCATTTGCATGCTTATCTGGTGGAAAATCGTTACATCGAAAGTTTGCATGATTACGACAAAAATTGTCTGCCGATTTTCTCGCGCGACGTGCTGACGAAAATCCGCCGAGACGATTCGACCTGGGATGACATGGTTCCGCCCGCCGTCGCAAAAATGATTCGCGAACGAAATTTATTTGGCTGCAAAGGGACGTGTTAAGCCGGCGGCAGATTTGAAAACGGAAAGGTTTCAAAAATAAATCCGAAACCGGAAATACCGCGAACTTTTTCCATTCCTCGCTACCCGGAGGTTATGGCTACAAACCGTTCCTTTCCGGGCGCGCTGTTTTTGCTCTTCGCCCTGTTAAAAATTTTAAATTTCTAATTGATGTTCCAGCCCATTCCAGTAAAAACTAGAAAAATTTTATTTTAAGAAGATAAGGTAGAATGAAATTTGAACAAGATAATGAGCCTGGCATTTGAAAATAAAAAAAACATACATGGCCTGCCGCCCCAGCAAGGTCTTTATGATCCGCGCTTCGAACATGATGCGTGCGGTGTCGGTTTTCTCGTGAATATCAAAGGCCAAAAATCCCACCAAATTGTGCGGGACGCTCTGCAAATTCTTTTGAATCTGGATCATCGCGGCGCATGCGGTTGCGACGCCAATACCGGCGATGGCGCGGGCATTTTGATGCAGATGCCGCACAAGTTTCTGGAAAAAGTTTGCGCGCAGGAAAAAATAAAACTGCCCGCTCCAGATCAGTACGGTGTGGGAATGATTTATTTGCCGCGCGAGGCAGCCGAACGCGCGAATTGCGAAAAGATTTTTGAAAAAATTATCGCCGAAGAAGGCCAGCAACTTCTCGGCTGGCGCACTGTTCCGGCCCAAAACCATTCGCTCGGCCATCTGGCCAAAACTTCCGAACCGCTCGTGCGCCAGATTTTTGTGGGGCGCAATTCCCGGATTAAAGACAACATGGCCTTTGAGCGGAAACTTTATGTGATTCGCAAACGGGCCGAAAATGCGATTCGTTATTCTGATGTCAAAGGCGGAAAATTTTTTTACGTTTCGAGTCTTTCTTACAAAACAATTATTTACAAAGGGCTGCTCATGCCCGAGCAAGTGGATAAATTTTATGGCGACCTGCGCGATCCCGACATGGAGACGGCTCTGGCTTTGGTTCATTCACGGTTTAGCACCAATACATTTCCGACTTGGGAACGGTCTCATCCGTATCGCTATATCGCGCATAACGGCGAAATCAATACGCTGCGCGGCAACATCAATTGGATGCACGCCCGCCAGGCGATGTTTGAGTCAGAGCTTTTTGGCGATGACCTAAAAAAACTTCTGCCCGTCATCAATACGGATGGCAGCGATTCGGCAATGTTTGATAATTGCCTCGAATTTTTGGTGTTGTCCGGGCGTTCGCTTCCGCACGCCATGATGATGATGATTCCCGAACCGTGGTCAAATCACGAAAGTATGAGCGACGCCAAAAAAGCTTTTTACGAATATCACAGTTGCCTGATGGAACCGTGGGATGGCCCCGCTTCGATCGCTTTTACGGACGGCATAAAAATCGGCGCCTCGCTGGATCGGAATGGACTTCGCCCTTCGCGTTATTACGTGACCAAAGATGACATGGTAATTATGGCGTCAGAAGTTGGCGTGCTCGATATTCCTCCGGAGCGAATTTTGCACAAAGGCCGTCTGCAACCGGGCCGCATGTTTCTAGTGGATACAGCCGAAGGCCGCATTGTGGCGGACGAAGAAATTAAAGAAAAAATCGCCAACGAACATCCGTATCGCGAGTGGCTCGAGGAAAATATGCTCGAACTCGCGCGCGTTCCTGATGGCACGCATTTGCAGGAGCCGAGTCACGAAACCATTCTTCAGCGTCAACAAGCGTTTGGTTACACGTTTGAAGATTTGCGAATTCTCATGGCGCCCATGGCGCGCGACGGCGTTGAAGCCGTTGGTTCGATGGGAACCGATACGCCGCTTGCTGTTTTGTCTGACAAACCGCAATCGCTTTTTAATTATTTCAAACAACTTTTTGCGCAGGTCACCAATCCGCCGATTGATTGCATCCGCGAAGAAATTGTCACTTCGGCGGAAACAACGATCGGCTCTGAGCGCAATTTGCTCACGCCCGAATCCGAGAGTTGCCATTTAATTAAACTCAAATCGCCCATTCTTACCAACGAGGAATTTGCCAAACTCAAGCACATCAATCAGTCCGGTTTCAAATCGATTACGCTGCCGATTATTTTTAACGCGGTCGAAGGCGAGGCCGGCTTGACGAAAATGATGGAAGAACTTTGTCAATCAGCCAGCCAGGCCATTAAAAACGGCGTCAATATTTTGATTTTGTCCGATCGCGGAATCAGCAAAGAAAAAGCGCCCATCCCATCGCTGCTCGCCGTTTCGGGCTTGCATCATCATTTGATTCGTGAAGGAACGCGCACTCGTGTTGGTTTGGTTCTCGAATCCGGCGAGCCGCGCGAAGTGCATCATTTTTCGCTGCTCATCGGTTACGGCTGCGGTGCGATCAATCCATACGTCGCTTTTGAAACTCTCGACGACATGATTCGTCAAGGTTTGCTCAAGGAAATTAAACACAAAGAAGCCTGCAAAAATTTTGTCAAAGCCGCGACTAAAGGCGTGGTCAAAGTCATTTCCAAAATGGGAATTTCCACGATTCAAAGTTATCGCGGCGCGCAAATTTTTGAAGCAATCGGCCTCAAGCAAAGTGTCATTGATAAATATTTTACCTGGACAGCTTCGCGCATCGAAGGCGTCGGTCTGGACGTCATTGCCCAGGAAGTTTTAATCCGGCATCAACACGCGTTTCCTGATCGTCAGGTCAATGGTCATACCCTGGAAGTCGGCGGCCAATATCAGTGGCGCTCGGACGGTGAAGTGCACTTATTCAGTCCGCAAACTGTTCATAAATTGCAGAACGCTTGTCGCACAAATAATTATAAAATTTTTAAAGAATATTCCGCGCTGGTCAATGATCAGACAAAAAAACACGCGACCTTGCGCGGCCTTTTGGATTTCAAAACTTCGACCGCTATTCCAATTGAAGAAGTTGAATCGGCTGAAAATATTTTAAAGCGATTTAAATCGGGCGCGATGTCGTACGGTTCGATCAGCCAGGAAGCGCACGAAACCATGGCCATGGCCATGAATCGCATTGGCGGAAAAAGCAACACTGGCGAAGGCGGCGAAGATTCGGCCCGTTACACACTGGAGCCAAATGGCGATTCGAAAAACAGCGCGATCAAGCAAGTTGCGTCCGGGCGTTTTGGTGTGACGAGTCTTTATTTGACACAGGCAAAAGAATTGCAAATTAAAATGGCGCAAGGCGCAAAACCAGGCGAAGGCGGACAATTGCCTGGCGGAAAAGTTTATCCATGGATTGCCAAAGTGCGCCATTCCACGCCCGGCGTTGGATTGATTTCTCCGCCGCCGCATCACGATATTTACAGCATCGAAGATTTGGCGGAACTGATTCACGATTTAAAAAACGCGAATCGTCACGCGCGAATTTCTGTAAAACTGGTTGCCGAAGTTGGCGTCGGAACGGTCGCGGCCGGCGTCGCCAAAGCGCACGCGGACGTTGTTTTAATTAGCGGACACGACGGCGGCACGGGCGCCTCGCCGCAAACTTCTATCAAACACGCCGGCATTCCGTGGGAACTTGGACTCGCCGAAACGCACCAGACTTTGGTGCTGAATAATTTGCGCAGTCGCATCGCGGTGGAAACTGACGGCCAATTAAAAACCGGCCGCGATGTCGTGGTGGCCGCGTTGCTCGGCGCGGAAGAATTTGGTTTTGCCACCGCGCCGCTCGTGGCGCTCGGTTGCATTATGATGCGCGTTTGTCATTTGAATACTTGTCCAGTCGGCGTGGCGACACAAGATCCGGCCTTGCGCAAAAATTTCACGGGCGATCCGGCTCACGCCGTGAATTTCATGAAATTTATTGCCGAAGAAGTTCGCGAACTCATGGCGCAACTTGGTTTTCGCAGCCTTAATGAGATGGTGGGCCGCACGGATCGTCTCGAAGCCCATCACGCCGTGGAACACTGGAAAGCGCGCGGTTTGGATTTCTCAAAAATTCTCTATCAACCGGAAGCAGGGCCGGAGGTCGGCCGTTTTCAACAAATATCGCAGGATCATGGAATTGAAAAATCGCTCGATATACAGCAGTTGTTGAAAATTTGCGAACCGGCTCTCGAACGAAAAGAAAAAGTCGTCGCGCAGTTGCCCATTCGAAATATCAATCGCGTGGTCGGCACCATTCTTGGCAGCGAACTTACCCGGAGACACGGCGTCCACGGTTTGCCCGAAGACACGATTCGCCTTAATTTTAAAGGTTCGGCTGGGCAAAGTTTCGGCGCATTTTTGCCGCCCGGAATTACCCTGCGCCTCGAAGGGGACGCTAACGATTACGTGGGCAAGGGACTTTCTGGCGGCAAAATTATTATTACTCCGCCAGAAAAGGCGACGTTTGTAGCTGATCAAAATATGATCATCGGCAACGTGGCTCTTTATGGAGCAACCAGTGGCGAAGCGTATTTTCACGGCGCGGCGGGCGAACGTTTTTGCGTGAGAAATTCCGGCGTCAACGCGGTAGTGGAATCAGTCGGCGATCACGGCTGCGAATATATGACCGGCGGGCGCGTGGTGATTCTTGGTTGCACCGGCCGGAATTTTGCGGCGGGAATGTCTGGCGGCATCGCGTATGTCCTCAGTGAAAATTGTGACTT
>JALYXC010000524.1 GCA_030947315.1 Verrucomicrobiota bacterium
CGATAGAGCTGAGCGTCGCGGCTCGTGTCCATTTCTCAGTGGCGTCGCGCGTCGCAATTTTGGCCAGGGCAGGAATAACTTTTGAGTCGCTCGTTTCGCCAAGACTCAAAGCGCATTGAAAACGAACGCGCGAATTGGAATCGTCAGCTAGTTTCAAAACTGCTTTCGTCAATTCCGGCGATTGAGCGAGGTGTGGTTCGGCCAAAAGAATTCCTTGCTCGCGCACATTTTCATTTTTGTCAGCGAGGGCATTTTTAATTTCCTTTTCATCCAAAGCGCCGAACGATTCCAAAATGCGAAGCGCATGGACGCGGGCTTCAGGAGATTTTCCATTTTTACAAAACTCCTTTAAAATCGGAATGGCGGCAGGATTCTTTTTCTCAATCAACAAGCGATGCGCGGTCATGCTCCACCAGCTATTAGGATCGTTCAAATACACACAAAGCGTTTCGATGCTGGCTTTGTCGAGATTTGGCGTGCGAACTTTTTTTATACCTTCATTTGCTGCGCTGATGCGGTAAATGCGTCCATTATCTTTGCCGCTGGTAAAGTCGGTGGTCTTGCGCATTTCTTCGGGCAGATATTCGGGATGCTCAATTGTTTTGCGATACATGTCGCAAACGTAAAGCGCGCCGTCGGGACCAACTGCGAGGTTCACAGGACGAAACCAATTGTCAGGAGAGGCAATAAATTCACGGTCTTCATAGGCACGTGAAGCAACAAACGTGTCGCCGCTCGGTTTGAGAACATCGTGATGCACGAGATTGCCCGCAGGTTCACAGGTGAAAAAATTACCGCGATATTTTTCCGGCATCGCGGTTCCTTCGTAAATCGTCACGCCGCAAGCTGACGTAAAAAATCCTGTGTGCGACGCCGCCGTGGTGATGTTGTGACTGAGCGGAAATAATTTGCACGCCGCGCCGTGGTCGGGCGTGTCCTGCACTAGTTCTGTAAAAGATAGATTGGGATTGCGCTTTAAATAACGCGATTGCATGACGACGTGTTGATTGTGGTTTCGATTCGAGCAAATAAATTTGTGACCGAAGTTATCAAAGGTTTGTCCAAATTGCGCGGTGCCGGAAGTCTCTTCAAATTCGTCGGTATCGGGCTTGAAACGAAAATCGGTGCGATTACAAAACACGACCGGATGATTTGGATATTCGGGCGAAGAAACTTTTGCGGCGGTCAAACCGGACGTGAGATAAATCCAATTATCAATATTCAGGATGGGATGACTGACGCGCAATTGGGTGGTGGATAAATCCTGAAATCCTTTGAACACAATTTTTTTCACGTCTGCTTTTCCGTCGCCATCGGTATCCTTGAAGTAATAAAGATTTGGCGCGCAAGTTACGTAAACTCCGCCTTTCCAGGGCATCACGCCGTTTGGAAAAGTCAGTCCATCGGCGAAGACGGTGCGCTTGTCATATTTGCCGTCGCCTTTTGTATCTTCGAGCAGCACGATTTGTCCTTCAGGCGGCTTGCCTTTTCCAGGGCCGGTCGGATAACCGCGATCTTCCACGACGTACATTTTTCCAGTTTCATCCCACGCAACGGCGACGGGATCAACGACCATCGGTTCGGCAACAACGATCTCGGCTTTCAAGCCCGGCTCCAATTGAAACGAAGCGATGGCTTGCTCCGGCGAAAGCGGGCTTTCCAGCGAAAAACTGTTGAGCAAAGAACCGATAAAAAAAAGAGAGAGAATCAGACTTTTCATAATGAGCGCGCCAGAGTATCATTATTGCTCAAATTGTCTATTTCGAAACCTTCGGTGACAGACAGCGCGAGGCGCGTTATCTTCGGGAAAAATCCTCGGAGATTAAAACGATTTTTGAACGGTTAGACCTTTTGTCCTGTCCGGTGTATCCTGTGAGCTTCGTATAATAATCGGTGATAAAATCAAAGTGATCATCAACGAGCGCCCCTTGCTGGTAATAGATAACCATCTCTCAAGTGAATATCATTCCGGATTTATCGCTTTTTGCGGATCAAATTCTAAATTGCGCGAACCCAAGGAATTAAGATACGACTCTATTACGCAGAAGTGGTCCCCTCCAGCGACCATTCCGAAAACAATTCGCCCGAACTTTCCATCGGACGTGTGTATAAAGTATTTACGTTCAACATCGACTTGCCATCCAGCATCAGAGCGCACAGTCATATCAATTTCATCGGTTGAAACATAATTGTTCTCCGGCGCATGAAAGGGGAATTCCTCGCTATAAATTTGAAGACCACCTCCGGGAATTGAAATGCGGCATTTCCAATCATATTTTTCACCTGACTTTTTCCCGCTATCACTCGTCCAGCATTCGATCTTGAGCGAGTGAATTG
>JALYXC010000536.1 GCA_030947315.1 Verrucomicrobiota bacterium
CCAAATTGCGTGACCAGGACCGGATATCGCGGCGTCAGCTATTGGCGGGCCGATTTGCATACGCCCGAGATGTGGATTGGAATTGCCGCCGCTGACATTGGCACCGCGCCAAAGGTTTATACTCAGCCAAAAAGTTTAACCGTGACAAATATCCCCCCGACTAACATCACCCTGAGTGTAGAAGCAGTCGGCGGAATTCCGTTGAACTATCAGTGGCGATTGAATGGAACAAATCTTTCTGGCGCGACGAACTACAGCTACGTTATCACCAATGCGCAATTTACCGATGGCGGTAACTACTCCGTCTATGTGAGTAATTATCTCGGCGCGACTAATAGTTCCAACGCTGTGTTAACCGTAAAATCAGCGCCCCTTATCACAGCGCAACCTCAAAGCCAGACGGCGGTGATCTCGGGCAGCGCGACCTTCAGCGTCACGGCGATTGGAACTACGCCGTTAAGTTATCAATGGCGTTTTAATGGAACAAACATTCTCAATGCTACGGGAAGCAGTTATACCTTAAATAGTCTGACTTCCGCTCAGGCTGGAAGTTATTCTGTGGTCGTAAGCAATTTATTTGGAGTAGTTACAACTGACGCCGCGATTTTGACTGTAAGCGAAACGAGTTCGACGCCGGTTATTACTACTCAACCGCAAAGTCAAACCATAATTGCCGGAAGCAACGCGACTCTTTATGTCACCGTGGAAGGAACCTCGCCGTTTGTTTATCAATGGCGCTTCAATGGAATCAATATTTCCGGAGCGACTAATAGTTCACTAAACCTCGCCAATGTTCAAGCAGCCAACATCGGAAACTACTCTGTTATAGTCAGCAATCTTGTTGGGTTTGAGTTGAGTAATGAAGCTTTTTTATCAGTGAACTACACCTTAACTATTCTTGCCAATGGCGGAACGGTCACGAAGAGTCCAGATCAGGCGGGTCATGCTCCGAATACCGTGGTTACTCTAACCGCCGGACCCGGTTTTACAAACTGGAGCGGTGGCGCGACAGGCAGCGCTAATCCATTGGCTCTGATCATGAACAGCAACAAAACAGTCACGGCAAATTTTAATCCGATTGAAATTATTATTGATAATCCATCAGCTCAATTTACGGGATCCTGGACTTTGAATACTACATCGCCAGATAAGTACCTGGCTAATTATAATTATTCTAGCACAGTTTCTGGGTCTGCCACAGCTACCGCGACTTATACTCCGAACATCATTGCCGCAGGGAAATACGATGTCTATATTTGGTACCCAAAGGGAGGCAATCGGAGCGCCAGAGCGCCTTATTTTATTTCCTACAATGGCGGGAGCACCAACGTGCTGATCAACCAGCAAATCGGCGGCATTGGTTGGCAGTTGATCGCTTCTGGAAAAAGTTTCGCGGCCGGAACAAGCGGATTTGTTCGAGTCTCCAATGATACGGGCGAAGCGAGTTTAGTAGTCATGGCTGATGGAGTTCGTTTTCTTTATTCTACCAACCAAGATACTTTGCCAACTATCAGCTCCCAGCCTCAAAGTAGGAGCGTGTTGGCGGGAAGCAATGTTATGTTTTCGGTGTCGGCCATCGGTTCTGCACCTTTTAATTATCAATGGCGATTGAATGGAGTCCCAATTCCGAATGCAACAACTAATGGTTACTTGATCAGTAATGCGCAAACAAATCAAGCGGGAGAATACTCTATTTTAGTTAGCAATGCGTTTGGTTCTATAGTAAGTTCAAATGCTACTTTGATAGTCAATGCGCGTCCAGTCATTATTACTCAACCACAAAACCAAACAGCTATTCCGGGCGGAACAACAACTTTTTCCGTAACTGCCATGGGAACTCCGATTTTAACTTATCAGTGGCGATTTAGCGGCACGAACATTATCGGCGAGACGAATAGTTCCTATACCGATTTCGATATACAACCGAGCGACGCCGGGAGTTACTCTGTAGTGATAAAAAATCCAGTCGGCGCGGCGATTAGTTCCAACGCGACATTGGTGGTAGAATCTGCTTTGCTGCCCTTCTTCGACTCGATTACCTTGTTGTCCGACCAACGGATTCAGTTGACTATGAGCGGGCAACCGGGAAGTCAATCTTTACTCGAGTTCAGCACTAATCTGGTGGACTGGCTGATTTTGACTAATTTACTCAACAGTAGTGGAACAGTTCAATTTATTGATTCCGCTGCCATTAATGAAACTCGTTTTTATCGATTGAGAGTAACGCCTTGATTTGACTAGAACTACGAAGCTCGCGTGCCTCTTATTGCTTTTCATATTCGCCTTTGTTGACTCGTTTCAAAACGGTGAAGCCGGCTTTTTTGGCGTCCGAAATAGAGAGAGGTTTTAATTTTATGGGAGAACTAAAGGATGACAGAATTTTGCGCACCGGTTTTTTGCAAGCCGGACATTTTGACAAAGCATGCGCGCTGGAAGGACGGCGCAAACTGAATTTCCCCCCACACACCACGCAACCGCCTTCGCACAATTCGTATTCGTAGTAAGGCATAAAATGGAGTGTTGAAATCAACCCTCCCGCGATAAGCGCGACTCGCTTTTTGTCAAATGAATTACGTTTTCGCGGCCATTTCTTTGTCGCGTTCTTCCATGGCGGCGCGGCGCGAAAGTTTGACACGGCCTTTATCGTCCACGCCGAGACATTTTACCCAAATATCATCGCCGACTTTGACGATGTCTTCGGTTTGTTTGACGCGGAAGTTGGCCAGTTCGCTGATATGCACCAAGCCGTCCTTGCCCGGGAGAAATTCCACGAAGGCGCCAAATTCTTTGGTGGTCACGACTTTGCCGTGATAAATTTTTCCAATTTCAGCCTCGGCAGTCATCCCTTCGATTTGTTCGCGGGCAATTTTCATTCCATCTTCGGAAACGGAATAAACGTTTACGGTGCCGTCATCTTCGATATTAATTTCGCAGCCCGATTCTTCGACAATACGTTTGATATTTTTTCCGCCAGGGCCGATGAGCGCGCCGATTTTTTCGGGGTTGATTTTTATTTGCACAATGCGCGGGGCGTATTTGCTCATTTCTTTACGCGGCTCAGAAAGGACTTTAGCCATATCAGCTAGAATGCTTAGGCGCGCGACGCGTGCTTTTTCCAACGCTTCGGTCATCAATTGGTGGGGAAGACCGCGCAGCTTGAGGTCGAGTTGAAAACCGGTAATGCCTTTTTCAGTTCCGGCAATTTTACAGTCCATATCGCAAAACGCATCTTCCCAACCGATGATGTCGGTAAGCAGTTGATACTTTTTGATCGCGTCCTTGTCGTCGTGTTCAGTGCAGATACCAACGCTGATTCCAGCTACAGGCCGTTTCATCGGAACACCGGCATCGAGCAACGCGAGAGTTCCGCCGCAAACTGAAGCCATCGAAGTGGAACCGTTGGATTCCATAATTTCGCTTGTGATGCGAATGGCGTAAGGATAAGTGTCGAGCGGCAGCATCGGGGCAAGAGAACGTTCGGCCAAAGCGCCATGGCCAATTTCGCGCCGGCCGGGGCCGCTGATGCGTCCCGTTTCGCCGACAGAAAAATTCGGGAAATTATAATGCAACATTAATTTCTTGGAAGTTTCGCCGCCGGTATAGGAATCAAAATCCTGCGCGTCATCGGTGGTCCCGAGTGTCACGAGCGTGACGGCTTGAGTTTCGCCGCGAGCAAAAAGCGCCGAGCCATGAGCGCGCGGCAAGATTCCCACTTCGCAGGAAATCGGGCGAATTTGATCAAATGTTCGTCCATCCAAACGTTTGCCATGATCTAAAACGAGGCCGCGCACCGTTTCTTTTTGGATATAATAAAACGCGTCTTTGAGAACAAATTCCGTGACTTTTTCCGCGCCAAATTTTTCGACGAGTTTGGCGCCGACCTCATCGGCAATGGCCTTGACTGCGCTTTCGCGAGCGAGTTTGCCGGGAATTAAAAGGGCGGGAACCATTCGGTCGCCCGCCTGCGATTTTGCTTCCCGCAAAATATCGTCCGGCACAACGTTCAGCGTGATGGGTCGTTTCTTTTTGCCCACGCGTTTGGCCAAATCCAGTTGCGCCGCAATAATTGGCTGACAAGCTTGCTGGCCGAATTTTAAAGCGGCATCGAAATCCGCTTCGGAAATTTCTTCGGCGGAACCTTCAAACATCACGATGTCGCGCTGATTGCCGACATAGACAATGTCCATATCGCTTTGAGCGCTTTGCGCATGAGTCGGGTTGGCCACAAATTGACCATCGATGCGGCCTACGCGAACGGCGCCGAGCGGCCCGTCCCACGGAATATCGCTGACCATCAATGCGGCCGAAGCGCCAATAATGCTGAGCATGTCAGAATCATTTTCACCATCGGCGCTAAGTAAAATACTTTGCACCTGCACTTCGTTGTACCAGCCTTTGGGAAAAAGCGGGCGTATCGGGCGGTCAGTTAAACGGCTGGTGAGAATTTCCTTTTCGGTCGGACGACCTTCCCGTTTGAAATAGCCGCCAGGAAATTTTCCGGCCGCGGCCGCTTTTTCTTTATAGTCCACCGTGAGCGGAAAAAAATCCTGTCCTTCTTTGGCTTTAATCGCAGCGACAGCGGCGACCAGCACGATTG
>JALYXC010000541.1 GCA_030947315.1 Verrucomicrobiota bacterium
TCGATTCCAAATGGAATTATCAGCCGCTTTCCAATTATTTCTTCGGGGTTCTGGGATGACACACTCGCGCCCGACCGCGGGTTTGCCTGGGCGCGGATTGATATTCCCGGCACGAATGATTTGTATGTGGTGAGTGTGCATCTGCTCGGCAGCAGTTCGACTTCGCGCGCCGCAGAAGCTGTGAATCTCAAAGCGCTCATTCAATCTACTTTTCCGAGCAACGCGTGGGTCATTGTGGCGGGTGATTTTAATACCACGACGCGCAGCGAAACGGCCCTGACTACTTTCAAAACTTTTCTAAGCGATGATCCGATGCCGACCGATCGCGAGTCAGGCGGGGATCCCGATACCAATGCGCCGCGAAACAAACCGTATGATTACGTGCTGCCGAGTTTTTCTTTTCGCAGCAATTTGGTGGCGACCGTTCTTGGCTCGCACACGTTCACGAACGGATTGGTTTTCGATTCGTATATTTACAATTCGCTTTATTCGCTGAGTGAGGTGATGCCGATTCAAGCCACTGATTCAACCAATGCCCAACACATGGCGGTGTTAAAAGATTTTCGCATCAATTATACTGTGACCAATTTTGTCGCGGTGCCGCCGCCGTTTTTAGTGATGAATTCCTCGGACATCATGGGCTGGCAAGGGCCGACTAATTTAACTTATTCGGTGCAGGGAAGTTTCACTTTAACGAATTGGTTTGTGGTGGGGACTTCCTTTTCCGCGACCACAAATTATTCTTTCGTTCTTCCGAATGATGGAACGAACGCGCAATTTTTTCGGGTTGTTTATCCTTGAAATTTTTGGCCCATAAAAATCCTGGATGGCCGCAGGATGATGTCTTGATCTTGTTTCCCTTAATTAAACAGTATTGATGGATGAAATTTTCTTTTGAAAAAATACCCGGTTCTATTACTGCGCCACGGGGGTTTTTAGCCGCGGGCGTCTTCTGCGACATAAAAAAACTCGGCACCGGCAAAGGTTCGCGCAAAGGAAAAAAACGCGATCTGGCGCTGATCATTTCGGAAACGCCGGCCACGGTGGCCGGAATGTTCACCACGAATCAGGTTTGCGCCGCGCCCGTCAAACTTTGCATTGAACGCGTCAAGAAAAGTGGCGCGCAAGCGATTGTCGTCAACTCAGGAAACGCCAATGCCTGCACGGGCGGGCAAGGTTTTCGCGACGCCGAAATGACGGCTGAATTTGCCGCGAAAAAATTGAATCTTTCTGTTCGAAATATTTTGATCGCTTCGACTGGCAGAATCGGCGTCCCTCTGCCCATGGTGAATGTTAAAAAGGGCATTTCTGCCGCGGCTGAATTATTAAATAATTCTCAAGAAAATGCCCATCACGTTGCTGAAGCAATCATGACCAGCGATACGCGTCCCAAAGAAATCGCCATTGAATTTTCTCTGGGCGGAAAAAAAATTCGCATCGGCGGCGTTTGCAAAGGCGCGGGAATGATCCAACCAGGAATGAGCGCAAACGGCGCGCGTCCCATTGCCGCGTTTAAAAATTCCCGCTCGCTCCATGCGACAATGCTTTGTTTCATTACGACTGATCTCGCAATCGAAAGTAAAATTTTACAAGCCGCTTTGAATGAAGCTGTCGCGCAAAGTTTCAATCGCATTACCGTGGATGGCGATATGAGCACCAACGACACCGTTTTAATTTTGGCCAATGGACTTGCGGGAAATCCCAAACTCAAGACTCAAGACTCAAGACTCAAGACTTTCCAAGCCGCTTTGAACCACGTCACGCTTGAACTCGCTAAAATGATTGTGCGCGATGGCGAAGGCGTTTCGCGATTTGTCACGATAAAAATTTCCGGCGCGAAAAATTTCGCGGAGGCGGATGCCGCCGCGCGCTCCGTTGGCAACAGTGCTTTGGTGAAAACAAGCTGGCACGGTGGCGATCCCAACTGGGGCAGAATTTTGTGCGCGCTGGGCTATTCTTCCGCAAAAATTGTCGAAGAAAAAATTGACGTCGCTTACAGCTTGCCGGGGAGCAAAAAACTTTTGTTTTCATTAAAACATGGTCAGCCGACGAAAACTTTATTCAAAGGTTTGTGCGCCATTACCGCGCAAAAAGAATTTGATCTGCACATCAATTTGAATTTGGGCAATGCCAGCGCGCTGCTTTACGCCTCGGATCTCACGGAAGACTATGTTGATTTCAATAAAGGCGATGTCAGCGACCCGTCGTCACTGGGAGGTTGACATTTTAAATTCGTGATACAAATGTATCACCATGAAGACTGCGACTATCCGTGACCTGCGAAATGATTTTGCCCGGCTCTCCAAGTGGTTGGAGAAAGGCGAGACCATTGAAATTATCAAACGTGGCAAGCATGTGGCCGACCTCGTTCCGAGGACCGCGGGGAAACGCAAAAGCTTGCTAGGTTGCACTCCCAGCCCTTATCCAATCCCATCTGACATTGATGACCCGGTGGATGTCGAATGGGAGGCGATGAAGTGAAATATCTGCTCGACAGCAGCGTGTGGATAATGAGTTCGCTGCGCGAACAGGTGTTGCCGTCCGACATTCAAAAAATCGTCGGTGACGCCAACGAGGTGCTTGGTTTGAGCGTTTTCAGCCTGTGGGAAGCGGCCAAAAAGCATCAGCAGGGAAAACTTCTGCTGCCGATGGATTTGTCGCATTGGCTCAAAGCTGCCGTGCCACATCACGTTCATGTTTTGCCGCTCACTGACGAGATCATTGTCGAATCCACCCGGCTGCCGGAATTTCCAGTGAACGACCCCGCTGATCAACTCATCGTCGCTACTGCGCGCGTTCACAAATTGACGTTGTTGACGACCGATACAAAACTTAAAGGCTATCGCCATGCGAAAATTCATTATTTCAAACCGAGTTTGGAGAAGGGAAGAAAATAATGCTCACTTGTAAACAAAGTTACAGACGTATTCCTATTGCGCACGACAAAGACTTCACTG
>JALYXC010000594.1 GCA_030947315.1 Verrucomicrobiota bacterium
GTTCTGACGCCGCGCGATTTTTGTTTCGGTAACGGCTCGTGGCCTCAATACCGAAACATCGTCGAATTTTAGGCGAATCTATTCGGAGCTATCGCAGGCAAGCTGGTTTTAGTCAGGAAAAGCTTGCCGAAAAAGCTGAACTCAATCCCAAGTACATCGGCGAGGTCGAATGCGGCTACGTAAATATCTCCGTAGATTCTTTGATGAGAATTGCCAAAGCTTTAAAAATTCCCTTCAACGATTTAACGAAAGGGATTTAATTTTCCCAACACGAAACCGCAATCACGCGTTCAATAACACGGTCATGAACATTCGATGTCAGGCGGAACAAATCTTTTTCCGCTCCGCGTTCGAGGAAAATTCTATACACGCGCTTTGGATTTTTTCTCCCCTAAATATTCGTTGAGCGAACGATACCGCATCGGCTTTTGTCGCGCCTGCCGCAACCACGCCATGTCCTCCGCGTCTTCCGCTCGCTCAATAAGTTCCTGATACATATTGATCGGAAGGATCACCGAAACGGGCTTGCCTTTACGGGTGATGATTTCGGGTTCGGATAAAATTGTTTTCATATAAAGAGTTTATACGGGCTGTCGTTGGATGTAAATAAATGACCGTTCGATGTGAAAAAAGCGCTAAAGTTAATCCATCTTTCCTTCGGTTCGCACCGCTAAATCCGCCAGCATCGCGGCGATCGCGTCGGACTGTTCGCGGCCATCAGCGCCGTTGTAATTATTGAACATAATGGAAAAAACCAGATGCTCTTTGGCCGCGCTGGTGACGTAGCCGGAAATAGAATTCACGTAACGAATCGTGCCGGTTTTCGCGTGAATATTTTTCTCCGCCGCCGTTCCTTTAAAACGATTTTTCAACGTTCCATCCACCCCGGCAATCGGCAGCGCGTTATAAAAAATTTCGGCATCACGATGTTTGCGCATATATTTTAGCAACGAAACCGACGCGCTCGGTTTGAGCAGCGCGCCGCGCGACAGACCTGATCCTTCCTCCAAAAGCACGTCACCCTTTTTGATGCCCGCTTCGCTTAAAAACTTTTTCATTTCCAACAGTCCAGCTTCCGCGCTGGTTTGGGTTTTTGAATTAACGGCGCGCGTTTTTTCGCCGACCTGCAGCAGCAGCAAATGCGCATACAAATTTTGCGACGGCTTCATCATTCCTTTCACAAGTTCTGACATCGGCTTGGACTCAACAAAAGCGACTTCAACCATTTTTCCGAAATCAAGCGGAGCCACTTCGCGATCAAGCCAATTTTTCGCGTGAACTTCGCCCGTCAGCGCAACGCCGCGTTTGGCCAAAGTTTCTTTTAACATCGTGACAAACCACAAGGCTGGATTGTGAACGGAAACCGCATCGCTCACAGAATTGTTCAGCGCCACATTTCCCGAAACGTAAATAATATTTTCGCCCACCGGCCGGTAAATTTCGATCGCAGATTTCCCGCCTCTGGCCAGGGTTTGGGTTCGATTGCTGAAAACCAAAAATGTGGTTTCCGGTTTCATAATGATTTTACAAGCCGCGCCGATTTTTTCGCCCGGTTTAAAAACCAGATCAACCACGTTGTCCTGCAAACTCAACGCGGACGCTTCGGCCCCGTAATAAAATTGCAAATCGTCCCAACTCCAGCCTTCTCCGAACGGCGCGCCTTTAAAAAAACTCTCATCGCCAATCAAATTTCCGTTGATTTTTTTTACTCCGGCGGAAATCAACGCGTCGGCCAATTGTTGCAAAGCCGCCTCGTAATTTTCGTGGTGGAATCGCGCCGAAAGCGACGGATCGCCGCGCCCATAAACGATTAAATCACCCTCAATCGTGCCTGAGGAATCCGGTTTGGCCGTCGCGTAAAATGAAGTTTTGATTTTATAATTCGGCCCGAGGCGATCCAGCGCAAGGGCGCCCGTGTACATTTTTGCGTTCGATGCGGGCTTCAACAATTTATCGGCATTGTGTTCGAAAATTATTTTCCCGGTATCGAGCGATTCCACTTTGATGCCCAGGGCAGCGGCGGCAAAACGGGGTTGCGCAACGATTTTTTGCAAGCGCGTTTGAAATTCCGCCAGCGTTTCAATTTTTTTCTCGGCAATATTTGTTTGCGCAACGGAAGGCGCGCTTTGGGCGATTTGAAAAGTTGTCAGGAATAAAGCGAATAAAAATAATTTTGAAAATTTCATAAAATTAAGAGCGGTAAATTTGAAAACATTGTAGCCGCAACTTTTAAGTTGCGAGAAATAAAATGGAAATTACGAGCAGGCTAAAGCCTGCGACTACAAATTATTTTTCTGGTCGCGACAATTGAAAGATGCCGCGATCGTATTTGGAATCGTAGGTTGAGAAAAAATTCGTTGGCGAAATCTTTCCTTCATACCGATAAATTCCGCCAGCCAATCGACCAAGATTCGCTTCGCCTTTGAACTGAAAAACCTCATTGGTTTTAACGCCGTGAAACAGCGCCGTGTAACCAAAACCCAAAACTTTTTTATATTTGGCGTGAAATTGAGCGCGATATTTTTCTTCAGAAATTTTGGTAATGATGCAGCGCAATTTATCGTTGTGGCCGCTCGGTTGACTCGTCCAGGTCCCATCCCAACGACCTTGAATATCGCTTTCTGAGTTTGGATTTTTTGCAGCCGCTTTCCATTCGTGATTAAAAGTGGAACAACCGGTGAGGATCGCGAGCATTCCCATTAACACCGTGGCTTTAGCCCGGTGACCAAAGGATGATGAAAGATTCAGCCGTTTCAACGGCTTGTCGAAGCAGAAATGAAAGCCGTTAAAACGGCTGGATTTGTTTTTCATACGACTTTCACCGGGCTAAAGCCACGGTGTTAATGAAATGATTTGCCAAACAGAACGTGACTTAGCTTTCACTTTGAAAATTCCTTTAAACGGTTTACACAAATTCTTCGCGCAATATTTTAGCCGCTTCCACTTCGTTCCAGATTTTTTGATACGCTTCGTCCATGCTCACGACCGCGCCGGAACCGGGTGCAAAACCGCAATCGGGATTAAGAGTGATTCGTTCTTTCGGCAGAAATTGCAGCGCTTGTTTGACACGATCAAAAATTGTTTTGACCGAATCAATCTGGCCGGGAGCAACGCTGACGCAGCCCAAACCGATTTCAATATCTTCGCGCAATTTTTTAAAGACAGCCATATCACCCGCGCCGGGCGCGGTAAATTCCATCGTAAGATGATGCACTTTTAAATTATTCAACTGCTTTATGATCGGATCGTAGCCGCCTTGAAATTGCGCTTCGCCACGAACGCGCGCGCCCGCTCGACGACACAAATGCACTGCCAGAATTGCGTCCTTGGTTCCTGCAACAACCTGGTTCACCATCTCCACAGAAAAATCGGCGGCGGCATCGGTGTCGGAATATTGTTTGCGCACTTCGGGATCAACGAACAAACACAGATGCGGGTCGTCAATTTGAATAATATCCGCGCCAGCTTGTTTGATCAGTTCCAGTTCGCGCCGGAGAATCGGCACGCAATCGCGCACAAAATCGTCGCGATTCGGATACGCTTTTTTGGATTTTTCAGGATGCCACATCCGTTCACCCAAAAGCGCGGGCGCGGGCAAAGTGGCCTTGATTTTTTTTGAAGTAATTCCTTTGAGAAAAATAATTTCCTGGGCGATGAATCCCGGGTTTTTGGGTGAAAGTTTTTCCGTCACAATGGTCCAGGGACGATTGTCCTGCGGGTTGTAACCAAGTTCAAATCCATGCGCGAGTTCGGCAATAACGCCGATATAAGATTTGCGGCGCCATTCGCCGTCGGTCAAAACATCCAGCGCGGCGTGTTCCTGCAACGCGACGATGTACCGAATCGCCGCGTCCATTTCGATTCTATATTGTTCCGGCGAAAGCGGCGGATGATCGTTGATGAGGTCTTGCACAAATCTGGAACGCGGCATCGAGCCGACGACGGAAGTTGGAAAAAGAATTTTTGCGCTCATAAATTATTTTCGAGCGTAGAAGGAAAAATCCTTTTTGGTCAAATGCTTTAGGCTCAATGAAATTTCCTGAAAATCATTTTGTCGAAACCGCCCAACGTCTTGCCAAAGGCCAGCGCGAACGGTTATTCTCAAAACGCATTTCATGGAATTTATTGTGAATGGCTTTTGCAAAATCATCAGTCCGCTCGCCGCCAAATTTTTTATTCGGAAGTTTCATTGTATCCATTTAATAATTCGGGTTCTCGCGTTTTCGTGCAGTTCTACATTTCTCTGGGCCGCGCCGCCGCCAATTGTTGTCCTCAACAAAAACGGGAGCAAACTGAATCTCGATTTTGAAACGGGCGATTTAAAGGATTGGAAAATTAAAGGCAGAGCGTTCGCAGGACAGCCGGTTAAAGGAGATACAATCGCTCAACGTCACGGGCCTGGCGGAGCTTCCGGTCATCAGGGAAAATTCTGGATCGGCGGTTACGAAATCGGCGGCGACGATTTAAAAGGCACTTTGATTTCAATTTCATTCAAAGTGACGCAACCATTCGCCAGTTTTCTCGTGGCGGGCGGACACTGGCCGGAGACGCGCGTTGAACTTGTTGAAGCTGAAAATCAAAAAGTGTTTTTTAAAATTTCCGGTGATGATAGCGAGCATCTGCGGCCGGTCGTCGTGGATTTAAAAAATATCATCGGCAAAGAAATTTTCATTCGACTCGTTGATGAACAGACCGGCAGTTGGGGCCACATCAACTTCGACGATTTTAAATTTTATTCGGAACGCCCAACTTTCTCCGACGAAATTGATCCAAAAAAACAAGCCGCCGTTCCCGAAGCAGATAAAATTTTATATCAAGGTCTTTCGCCCGAAGATGCTGTGGCGAAAATGACGTTGCCGCCCGGTTTTAAAGCCACATTGTTCGCCGGTGAACCCGACGTGAAACAGCCGATTGCTTTTGCGATTGATGATCGCGGACGGCTTTGGGTCGCCGAGGCTTACACGTATCCGAAACGCACGGGCGTCGCGCCAGTTGGGAAGAATTCAGAACCGACACCGGAACAATTGAAAGATATTTTCGGCGGTCAGGATCGCATCCTCGTTTTTGAAGACACGGATGGCGATGGGAAATTTAACAAGCGCACCGTCTTCGCCGAAAATTTAAATCTCGTCAGCGGAATTGAAGTCGGTTTCGGCGGCGTGTTTGTTGGCGCGGCGCCGTATCTGATGTTTTTTCCGGTGAACGATTGGGACAATCCGAAAGCAAATGGCAAACCGGAAATTCTCCTCGACGGCTGGGATTTCGCGCGCGACACGCACGAAACTTTGAATTCGTTCAAGTGGGGACCCGACGGCTGGCTCTACGGTTGTCACGGCGTTTTTTGTCCGTCGAATGTCGGCAAACCGGGCGCGGCCGAAAGCGAACGTCAATGGATGGACGCGGGCATCTGGCGTTATCATCCGACAAAAAAAATCTTTGAAGTTTTCGCCGAAGGCACGAGCAATCCGTGGGGATTTGATTTCGACGAACACGGCCAACTCATTGAGGAAGCCTGTGTCATTCCGCATTTGTTTCACATGATTCAAGGTGGACGTTTCCAGCGACAAGGCGGCGAACATTTTGCGATTAACGCAGAGGAAATTTCTCGCAACGAAAAATTCCGCGACAAGAACGGCAAGCCAGTTTTTCCCTACGTTTATGACGACATCAAAACGATTGCCGACCACGTTCACTACGCCGGTGACAAAGGGCCGCACGCCGGAAATGGACGTTCCGCCTCAGCGGGCGGCGGACATGCGCACGCCGGGCTTTTGATTTATCAAGGCGACAATTGGCCAGAGGAATATCGCGGGAAAATTTTCATGAACAACATTCACGGCGCGTGTATCAACGAAGATGTTCCCGAGCGTAAAGGTTCTGGATTTGTCGGTCATCACGCGCCGAACCTGATCAACTTTAACGATTCGTGGTCGCAAATTATCAATCTGCAAAGCGGCCCGGACGGCGCGGTTTATATGATCGATTGGTATGACAAAAACCAATGTCATCACAACGATGTGAACGGCCACGACCGCAGCAACGGTAGAATTTTTAGAATCAGTTACGGCGAGACGAAATTTGAGAAAGTGGATTTGCAGAAGTTGAGCGCTCCGAACCTATTTGACTGGTTAATTGACACGAATGTTTGGGCTGGACACCATGCACAACGCATTTTAATGGAACGTTCCGTTCGTCCCAAAAATACGAACGAAATCCACGAAGCTTGGCAGAGAATTTTCAATGACACGTTAGGCTCTGTTTTAAGTTCTAACGCAAACACGAAA
>JALYXC010000604.1 GCA_030947315.1 Verrucomicrobiota bacterium
CAGTCTCGAACCCAGTCGCGGCAATGCCTGGAAAAGCGCAACGTCGCCCACGCCAATTCCAATCAGACCGCTCCACAAAAAAAGCGGCAAAGAATCGCCGGAAAGCCCTTGTCCAAAACTGAAAACATACAAGGCCAGAAAAAAAGTGGCGCAAGCCAATCGCCAGAAATTGGCTTCGGAACCGCCAATCATTTTGGCCGAACGATGTCCGCAAACCACGGAGATGGAAAAAAGAATGGTCGTTAAAAATGCCGCCAACATTCGCACATCACCATCGAAGATTGTCCGCCCCGCGTCACGCTCCAAGTTGGTCAACTATTCAAACGCTGAGAGGAAATTTTTCATTCATCAGTTCCTCTAAAAATAGTTTCATAAGTTATTCGGGAAATGCACGCGGCCCGCGTCGGGCGGAATCGGCTCGAGTCGAGAGAACTCGGCGGGCGAGTCGCCCACCGAGGCACGCCAGCGGCGTGCGCTCCCCACTTATGAAACGGCTTGGAGTTTTTCGCGTCCTTCTTCCATGAATTTTTTTCTTGCCACTTCGAAAAAATTCGTTAAAATTTGTCCTCAATTCTGATCAGTTAATTCGTCGCCACACACAAGTCATGAAAAAAGAAATTTCGCCCAAACCAGAAAACGAGAATCCACGAACCGGCCAGTTTAAATTTACGATAACCTGGCTGGTTTTTTTATTGGTGCTGCTGTCGTTTGGCTTGCCGGCGGTGCGCGGGCAATCCGCGCCCGACGGTTTCGACCCGAACGCCAACAACCAGGTCAATTCAATCGCCGTGCAAGCGGACGGGAAAATCGTGATAGGCGGCTTTTTTACCAGCCTCTCGCCCAATGGGGGCGCGGCGGTCGTGCGCAATCACATCGCGCGGCTGAATGCGGACGGCACGCTTGATGTCTCGTTCGATCCGAATGCCAACGGTCCTGTCTCTTCCTTCGCCGTGCAAGCGGACGGGAAAATCCTAATTGGCGGCGCCTTCACCAACCTGTCGCCCAATGGGGGCACGGCGGTCGGGCGCAATCGCATCGCGCGGCTGAATGCGGACGGCACGCTTGATGCCTCGTTTGATCCGAATGCCAACCAGTTTGTCGGTTCAATCGCGGTGCAAGCGGACGGGAAAATCTTGGTTGGCGGCATCTTCACCAGCCTTTCGCCCAATGGGGGCACGGCGGCGACGCGCAATCGCATCGCGCGGCTGAATGCGAACGGCACGCTTGATGCCACGTTCAATCCGAATGCCAACGGGGAGGTCGATTCAATCGCGGTGCAAGCAGACGGGAAGATCCTGATTATCGGCGGCTTCACCGGCCTGTCGCCCAATGGGGTCGCGGGGGTCGTGCGCAATCGCATCGCGCGGCTGAATGCGGACGGCACGCTTGATGCCACGTTTGATCCGAATGCCAACAACGACGTCGATTCCATCGCGGTGCAAGCGGACGGGAAAATCTTGATTGGGGGCCTCTTCACCAGGCTGTCGCCCAAGGGGGGCGCGGCGGTGACGCGTAATAACATCGCGCGGCTGAATGCGGACGGCACGGTGGATGCCACGTTCAATCCGAATGCCAACCAGTTTGTCGGTTCAATCGCTGTGCAAGCGGACGGGAAAATCGTGATGGGGGGCGGCTTCACCAGCCTCTCGCCCAATGGGGGCGCGGCGGTTGTGCGCAATTACATCGCGCGGCTGAATGCGGCCCCGGTGGCGATCCGGCCGCTTTTGAACATTCAACGCACCGCGAACACGAATGTTGTGCTCTCGTGGGCGACGAATTTTACTAGCTTCACGCTGGAGTCCAACACTGACCTCAACGCAAACGTCTGGAGCGTTATCTCGCCTGCGCCCATTGTCAGCGGGACGAGCTACGTCGTCACCAATGCCATCACCAGCCCGGCGCGCTTCTATCGTTTGCGGCAATGACCAGTCAAAAACGGTGAAAGCGGTTGTTTTATTCCGGGAGCGCGCGGGGCCCGCTTGCGGCGCGAATCGGCTGACCACCGACTTGGCGGGCGAGCCTCCCACCGAGGCACGCCAGCGGCGTGCGCTCCCCACTGAGGAAAGTGGTGCACCCAGGAAGAGTTGAACTTCCAACCTTCTGATCCGTAGTCAGATGCTCTATCCAATTGAGCTATGGGTGCTCGAAAGTTGAAATTTACAAACCGAAATTTGCGCGCGCAAGTTATTCTTTTGAATTTGACTTTGTAAAAAACTTCTCATTAACAACCATGCTTTAGCATGGGTGTTCCCATGCGCCGCTTGGAAAAACCGTTTAAACGGTTTTTCTTTTTCGCTTTCGCCGTTCACCGCGTTAAAACGCGGTGTTAATGAGAAGTTTTTTACAGAGTAACCAGAAAAGCTTCCAAATGTTTTTAACTTCCATATTGAAATTGAGTCTCCTGCGGTTTTAGTCTGCGCGCATGATTTCTGCCGCACCGGAACCCAGAAAATTATCCGCCATTGATTGGCTGATTATTTTTGTCGCCATCATTGGATTCGCGTTTGACATTTATGAACTTTTAATGATGCCGCTGATCGCGGGGCCCGCTTTGGCGGAACTCTTAAAAGTGCCGCGGGGCGATCCGCAAATCCTAAAGTGGATCGGGCGCATTTTCTGGATCAGCGCCATGTGTGGCGGCTTTTTTGGTTTGCTCGGCGGCTGGTTGACTGACCGGCTGGGCCGTCGCCGCGTGTTGACCTGGAGCATTTTAATTTATTCGTTTTCGGCATTGGCGGCGGCATTTGCGACTTCGGCGCCAATGCTTCTTTTTTTTCGTTGCACGACGTTCATCGGAGTTTGCGTGGAATTCGTCGCGGCGGTCGCCTGGCTCGCGGAACTTTTTCCAAATCCGAAACAGCGCGAAAAAATTCTCGGCTACACCCAGGCTTTTTCATCGGTGGGCGGCTTGATGGTGACCGGCGCCAGCATGTTTGCCGTAAAATATGCAGCGTCATTACCGGCGATTTATGGCGGGCACGCTTCCTGGCGTTACACGCTGATTTCCGGTTTGATTCCGGCTATTCCGCTTCTTTTGATTCGACCATTTTTGCCGG
>JALYXC010000623.1 GCA_030947315.1 Verrucomicrobiota bacterium
CAATTACGTAGATGTTCCCGGCGAAATAAATGTCTCCGAAATTCTGCGCTTGTGGACATTCGCAAAATCGCTCGATTTAATTGACTGGGGAAAAATGCGCTACAATTTGCTCGGCCAGGGCGATCATTGGTTTCCAGGAGAAAATGCCGGGTCGTTTGACGAATCAAAACTGCGCGGGGCAGTTTCCAAAAATCCGTTCGCCGAAAAAATTCCGGCCGTTCTCCGGGAGGCGGATGAGATGTTTTTTGAAGCGCCCAAAAAACGGTTAAGTCAGAGTTAAGCTTGCCAAATAAAGTCCTTTCCGTAGAGTGATTGGCTCGATTTATAAATTATGAATTTGAACGTCATTCCATTTCTGCTCGCGATCGGCGCCACTTCTGATCAAGGGCAAAGCACCGCTCCCTTTTATGTCCAAATGGTTCCGATGATTTTGATGGTGGGTGTTCTTTATTTTATCATGATCCGGCCCGGCCAGAAAAAAGCAAAGGAACACGCGGAATTGTTGAAAACCGTCAAGCCCGGCGATAAAGTTTTGACGGCCAGCGGAATCATCGGCGTGATTATTGGCGTCAAAGAAAAAAGCGTGAATCTGCGCTCGGCCGATACAAAACTGGAAGTTTTAAAATCCGCCATTTCGGAAATCACTGATCGGAATGGCGCTGTTGAATCTTAATTTTATTTAGCAATGAAGCGTAACAATTTTTGGAAATGGGCTTTGGTCGTTTTTCTCGTCGCCTGGGCTTTGTGGGAAATGAATCCGCCCACCAGCCGTGATTTAATTCAGGTTTTTAAAAACGAAGCCATCAACACTGACCCCAATTTTTCTACCATCGTCCATCGCGCCGAGGATTCGAGAAAACAATTTCCTGAACGATCGTATGCGGCATTAAAAGAAGCCGCAGGCACTAATGATTTGAAACGTTATTTTCCGTTCGTGCCGATCAAAGCAGACGCCAATTCAAATCTGGCCGTTCTAAATTATCTCCAGAAAAAAGCCGCAGGAAAAATTCGGCTCGGTTTGGATTTGCGCGGCGGCACTTCGTTTCTTGTCGGCATGGATACAAATAATCTCGCTGCAAACTCCGACAAAAGCAGCGTCCTCTCGCAAGCCGCCGAAGTTTTGCGGCGTCGCGTGGATAAACTCGGCGTGGCCGAACCGCTCGTTCAACCGACCGGCTCCGACCGGATTTTGATTCAACTTCCTGGCGTTTCCGAAGCGGACAAAGATACTTATCGGAACATTCTGCAACGCGCCGCTTTTTTGGAATTTCGCATGGTGCATCCGAACAGCAGCGAATTAATCAAGCAGGGAATTGTCGAGCCGGGCTATGTCGTTTTAAAACAAACTCGTAAAAGAGAAAACGGCGTTTTGGAAACTGAATCTTATTTGGTTAAGAAAAAAGCCGAACGCAATTTGACGGGAAAATATGTTAAGAGCGCGATGGTGACGCGCAGCACGATGAGCAACGAACCGGAAATCAGTTTCAAACTTGATTCCGCTGGCGCAGATTTATTCGGGCAAATCACTCGCGAATATCAACCACAAGGTGAAAAATTTTTTTTCTTGGCCGTCGTCCTGGACGGAGAAATTTATTCCGTTGCTCGTATTACAGGACCAATTGAAGGGGGCAATGTGCAAATCACCGGAAAATTTACCGTCGAAGAAGCCTACCAGCTCGCCAACACTCTGGAAAATCCGCTGGCGGCTCCTGTAAAAATTCTCGAAGAACGCAGCGTTGATCCTTCACTCGGAAAAGATTCCATTCGCAGCGGCGTAAAATCAGCGATCATCGGCGTCATTGCCGTCGCCGGTTTTATGGCGATTTATTATACGTTCGCTGGAGTCATCGCCAACGTGGCTCTTCTTTTAAACATTATTATTTTGTTGGGCGTGATGTGTTCCGTCGGCACGACTCTAACTTTGCCCGGCATTGCGGGGATCGTGTTGACAATCGGTATGGCCGTTGATGCGAACGTTTTGATTTTCGAACGCATCCGGGAAGAATCCGCCAAAGGCAAATCATTGCGCGGCGCGTTGGCCGCCGGTTACGACCGCGCGTTCGGAACTATTTTCGATTCGCACGTCACGACTCTGATTTCTTCCATCATTCTTATTTTTATGGGAACCGGTTCCGTGAAAGGATTCGGCGTTGCGCTGACGATCGGCGTTGCCGCCAGTTTGTTCACGGCGCTCGTGGTGACTCGTTTGATTTTTGATTTATTGATTGAAAAAAATGTTCTGAAAAAGATTTCCATGCTGCACATTATTCGCAATCCCAACATTGATTTTATGAAGTGGGCCAAACCGGCTTTTGCTGCATCCTGGTTGCTCATTATTGTGGGCATGGGTTATGGAATTTTTATTCGCGGCCACAATGTTCTTGGCGTTGATTTCGCGGGTGGCGATACGCTGACACTGCGTTTTGCGCAACGTGTCGAAGTGGATAAACTCCGCGATACCGTCACGCAATTAAAAGTCGGCGAACCGCTGATTCAGTATCAAAAAGATTTGTCGGGCGGCGCGGAAAATTTAAAAATTACGACGGAATTTAATTCGGGCTCTAAAGTTGAAAATGAATTGCGCGCCAAATTTCCTGAGGCAAAATTTCAGCGGATCGGTTTGGAAAGAGTGGGCGCCTCTGTCGGAAAAGAAATTCAAAAAACCGCCATTCTTGCCGCCATGCTCGCGATGTTCGGCATTCTGATTTACGTCGCGTTCCGTTACGAATTTTCCTTCGCCGTCGGCGCAGTGGTCGCCATCATTCACGATATTTTAATGACGCTTGGCTGGTTTTTTCTGGTGAATCGCCAACTCAGCGCGCCGATGGTTGCGGCAATTCTCACCATCATCGGATTTTCCATCAACGATACGATTGTAATTTTTGATCGAATTCGCGAAGATTTGAAATTGGGAATCAAAGGCTCTTTTAGAGAAGTGATTAATAAAGCGCTCAACCAAACTTTGAGTCGCACCTTGATTACTTCCGGCACGGTTTTTCTCGCCACGCTTTCGCTTTTTATTTTTGGCGGCGGCGTCATTAACGATTTTGCTTTTACTTTTCTGGTGGGCATTATTACCGGAACCTATTCCAGTATTTATATCGCCAGCGCGTTGGTGCTCTGGTGGCACAAAGGCGAACGGCCTCGCGCTTCGGCGCCGGTCGCCATGGATAACGCCGTGACGGCCCGCGTCTAAAGTTTCCGGCGCGCAAGATTCCCGGGCATTGTTGGCCCGAAGTTTTTTCAGCAATCTGATAAATGTTTCATGCTCACGCTTATCGAAACCTCAATATGGCATTGGAGCGGTTTTATTGGTGTGATCCTGATTTTTTTGGCGATGGATCTGGGCCTGTTTCATCGCCAGGCTCACATCGTTAAATTTCGCGAAGCGCTTCTCTGGACTTCCGTTTGGTTTTTAATGGCCATGCTTTTCGCCGGTGGATTATGGCCGCTGCGAGGAAAAGAAGAAGCCGTTGAATTTCTAACCGGTTACATCATCGAACTCTCGCTCTCGATGGACAATGTTTTTGTCATCGCTCTGATTTTCGCCTATTTCCGGGTTCCGCTGGCGTATCAACATCGAGTTTTATTTTGGGGAATTCTCGGCGCCCTCGCCATGCGCGGAGTGATGATTGGAGCCGGGGCGGCCCTCATCAAACATTTTCATTGGATGCTTTATGTCTTGGGCGGATTTTTAATTTTGACCGGCATAAAAATGGTTTTTTGCGGCGAGGAAGGAGTGCATCCCGAAAAAAATATTGTGATTCGGCTGGCGCGAAAATGCTTTCCGGTGGCGCGCGAGTTTGAGGGGCAAAAGTTTTTTACAAAAATAAATAGACGCCGCGGTTTGACTCCGCTCGCCTTGGTTTTGCTCATGGTAGAAACAACCGATTTAATTTTTGCGGTTGATTCGATTCCCGCGATTTTTGCCGTCACGCAAAAACCATTTATTGTTTTTACTTCGAACGTATTTGCTATTCTCGGCCTGCGCTCACTCTATTTTGTTCTGGCCAACGCCATTGGATATTTTCGTTATTTAAAAGTCGGGCTTTCTTTGGTCCTGGTTTTTATCGGCGCAAAAATGCTGCTCCCCCTGGCGCAACGGAAATTCGATTTCGCTAAAGATTTTGACCTTTCCACAACCTCGTCTCTGGTCATTGTGGCTGGGATTATTTTCTTTTCGATTTTCTTTTCCATCGTGGCGGCTTGGCGCCAGCCGGCCAAAAAACTTTAAATTTTTCGGGTTTTACGACGCTCCATCCGGCTTGATCCGACAGTTTGCGCCTTGCAAATTGTTCATCCTGATTTTTAAAATCGAAAATGAAATTCCGCTGGTCATTGGCCCCGACTCAGCCGCTCCTGGCTGCGCCGCTCGCTGAGGAATCAAACATTTCTCCGCTCCTCGCCCAGTGCCTGATCAATCGCGGATTTAGCGAATCGAAAAGCGTTACTCAATTTTTGCAGCCGCGCCTTAAACAATTGGCCGATCCCTTTTTGTTGCCGAACATGGATTTAGCTGTCGAACGTCTTTCGCGCGCGCGCGCAGAAAATGAACCGCTCGTTATTTTTGGCGATTACGATGTGGATGGCATCACTTCAACCGCGTTGCTCGTTGAATTTCTCAGCGCGTTTGGTTGGACGGTCAATTATTATTTGCCGCATCGTTTCGAAGAAGGATACGGCCTCAGCCAGGAAGGCGTGGAGAATTGCCTGAAAAAATTCCCGGCGAAATTATTGCTGGCGGTGGATTGCGGTTCAACCGCCGTCGCGGCCATTGATTGGCTGTGCCAGCAGGGAATTGAAACCATTGTTCTCGATCATCATCAAGTTTCCAATCCCGCGCCAAACGCCGTCGCTCTCGTCAATCCGCAGTTAAGTCTTGAGTCTAAAGTCTTGGGTCTTGAATCAGCAAAAAATCCGCATTTTCCGACTCAAGACTCAGGACTCAAGACTCAAGACTTTTCCGAACTTTGCTCCGCTGGACTAGCCTTTAAACTCGCGCACGCGATTTTAAAACGACTGCGCGAATTAAATTTTTCTCCAGCGCATGAATACGATTTGCGTCCTCTGCTCGATTTGGTGGCGCTCGGCACCATTGCCGACATCGTTCCGCTCATTGGTGAAAATCGAATTTTCGTCACGGCCGGTTTGAAATATTTGAACGGCACAAAACGTCCCGGTCTGCTCGCATTGAAATCGGTTGCGCAAATAAATCAAACCATCGGCAGTTACGAAGTTGGTTTTCAACTCGCGCCGCGCTTGAACGCCGCCGGCCGAATGGAAAATGCCGAAGAAGCATTGCAGCTTTTGCTCGCGAAAAATTTTTCTGAAGCCGAGCCGCTCGCGCGAAATCTCGACGAACGAAATCGTCAACGTCAGCAAATCGAACGCGGCATGACGGAGCAAGTCATCGGCGCGGTGAAAGCGCGTTTTAATTCCGAAACCGATTTTGTGATTGTGGAAGGACAATTGCTCTGGCACATCGGCGTCGTTGGAATTGTCGCTTCGCGCGTGCTCCAGGAATTTTACCGGCCCACAATTATTTTCGGCGGTGAAGGCAATGAATGGCGCGGCTCCGGTCGCAGTGTGGACGGATTCGATTTGGCCGCCGCCCTCCGCGAATGCAATGATTTACTCATCAAACACGGCGGTCACGCCATGGCGGCTGGCCTTACGATTCATCCTGATAACATTGATCAATTTCGCATTCGTCTTAATGAACATGCGCGGCGCACTTTGAAAATTGAACAACTACAACCCACGCTTCGGCTCGACGCGGAAATTTCTCTGGCTGATTTAACTTTGGAATGTTTGGAAGAATTGGAAACATTAAAACCAACCGGACAGAAAAATCCGCCAATAAATTTAGTGCTGCGCAACGTCTCGCATCAGCGTTCCCCGCAACGCATGGGCCAAGAAAATCAACACGCCAAATTTTGGGTGACGGATGGAAAAAAAATGCTGGAAGCGGTCTGGTGGAATTGCGGCGGCGCGGCGCTGCCCAAAGTCAGTTTTGATCTAGCCTTCACGCCGCAAATAAATTTGTTTAACGAAAATCGCTCGGTGCAATTAAAAGTTCTCGATTGGCGACCTGTCTGATTAATTTGAAAAATAATATTTTTTGAAAGCTGAAAATTATTTTTACAGCCGGACCAGTGTTCCGAAGCTCGCTGGGGAAGCGCGGCTCATCGCCATTCGCAAATTCTAAAATTATTCTCGCGGATTAAAATGACTTTCCCGGGCGAGCTGTTCCCAGATCGCCCGTTCGCGGTCGGTGATTCCTTTAGGCATTTGAATTTTTGTCACCACATACAAATCGCCATGCTTGCCAGCGCGATCCGGCAAACCCCGTTCTTTGAGGCGAAGGCGCTGGCCATTTTGAGTCGCCGGCGGAATTTTAATATTTATTGGCATTTCTAAAGTCGGCACCGCAATGCTGGCGCCGAGCGCGGCTTCCCACGGAGCAAGTTCCAATTCGTGAAACAAATCGCCATTCTCCACTCGAAAGTCAGGATGCGCCGCAAATTTCACGCGCAAAAAAAGATCGCCCGCCGTCCCGCGGCCCACGCCCGCCTCGCCTTGTCCAGCTAAACGCAATTTTTGTCCTTCGCGAACGCCCGGCGGAATTTTAACCTGATAATTTTCTGTGCGCGCCACTTTTCCTTCGCCGGCGCAGGTCGGGCAGATTCGATTTTGGATCTGGCCAATGCCGTGGCAACGATCACACCGAACATTGCGGCGCATTGTGATTTTGCGAATCGAGCCATGCATCGCTTCCGACAAGGTCACCATGAGATCAGCTTCCATGTCCTTCCCCAGTACGGAAAAATTTTGGGCCGAACCGCGTGAGCCAAAACCGCCGCGCCCGCCCATCGAGCCAAAAAATTGCTCAAAAAAATCGCTGAACCC
>JALYXC010000008.1 GCA_030947315.1 Verrucomicrobiota bacterium
GTATCAACTCCCGCAGCATTCGTGGTGACAATGGAATTTGTGGCGACGGGTGGCGCCGCATTTGGCGGCTGCGCCAAAACAATTTGTTCGCTCAACGCCAGGGAAAGGGCCGCGCTCAAGGGGAGCCAGTTTTTTATTTTCATAATTTAGGAAGTAAAGATTTAATCTCCGGTTCTGTCAATGTCCGCCATTTGCCGATGGGCAATTCGCCCAATTTAATTTTGCCGATCTTAATTCGCTGCAGCCGATTGACCGCGATTCCTTGCGCCTCGAATAATCGGCGCACCTCGCGATTTTTTCCTTCAGCCAATTCCAATTCCACGACGCTTTCCGTATTATTGGCCGAAAGAATCCGCGCCTTTTGCGCCCGTAAAGTTTCGCCTCGATCCTCAATGCCGCGCAAGATTTTTTGCAGCGAGGCTGAATCCACTTTGCCTGCGACCGCCACGCGGTACGTTTTAGAAACGCCGTAACGCGGATGAGTCAAGCGCAAAGAAAATTCTCCGTCATTCGTCAAAAAAATCAATCCATCGCTGTCCAGATCCAAACGACCCACCGAAAAAAGATGACTCCATTCCAGGGGCAAAAGTTCCGTAATCAACTTTCGATCCGTTTTATCAAGCCGGGCGCAAAGATAGCCGCGCGGTTTGTTGAGCGCGATATAAATTTTCCGTTTGGTTTTGATTGGTCGCCCATCCACCACGACGCTATCTCGAGCCGGATCGGTTTTGGTGCCCAGCTCCCGCACGAGATGGCCATTGACCAAAACCCGTCCTGCCAGAATAATTTGTTCACTGGCGCGGCGCGAAGCGACTCCCGCATCGGCCAGAAATTTTTGCAAACGCATAGCGAATGACGAATGACGATTTTGGATTTCCGAAAGCGGTCGGAACTTCAATCGCAATTCGTAAATCGTAAATCGTATTTCCTAGGCATCCGGTTTGGTTTTGCGAAGGCCGGTGACGCGATCGCCGGTTTTCCATTGATTGCGTTTTTTTAAAAGTTCCACGCGCTCAAAGCGTTTGAGAACATTTCGTTTTCCACCGGTGGCGCTGGCGGCGCGGAGACTGCGATGTTGCGACATAAATTTTTAAGAATTGATTTTCCCGCTCGAATTGAAAGCGGCTTTTTGTTGTAGCAGGACTGAAAACAAATGCAACCTTACAAAATGGAATTATTCTATTGCGCAACTTTTATCAACCGCTATGTTTACTGGCTCGACAAAAATAATGAATAGCGAATTTACAAAACAAGCACTGGCAAAAGTGGGCAACCCCAACATTCTGGTCAACCTCGTTTCCCGTCGCGTCCGGCAATTGACCTCGGGCGGGAGCCATAACCGGCCTTTGCTGGCGGACACCGCTGGATTGGGCGCCGGCGATATCGCGCTGTTGGAAATCATCGAAGGCAAAATGGAATGGACCCTCCTGGAAGAACCCGATCAGATCGCGCCGATTAAAAAGAAACGGAAACGAAGTTAACAATTAATTAAGTTTCATTTAAAATTTCACGCGAGCCAGGAGGAATGCCTTCTGGCCGCTTTTGTTTATGGCTGATATTTTACACAATCCGAAAGCCCGCCGCGATTATCATATTCTGGATACGTTCGAAGCGGGAATCGTTTTGCACGGCACGGAAGTCAAAGCGCTGCGCTCTGGCAAAGGCCAAATCAGCGATGCTTTTGCGCGCGTGGAAAAAAATGAGGTCTGGCTTTACAACGCGCACATTGATGAATACGCCTACGGCAATCTGCAAAATCACAAGCCCAAAGCGCCGCGTAAATTGCTTTTGCACAAGACCGAAATCCGAAAATTATTTGGGCTGGCTTCGGTCAAAGGAAACGCGCTCGTGCCGCTTTCGTTCTATTGGAAAAATGGAAAAGTGAAAATTGCGCTCGGTGTCGGCAAAGGAAAAGTGCAGTTTGACAAACGCGAAGATATTAAAAAACGGGAATCGGATCGTGAAATGAAACGAGCCACCATGCATCGGTTTAAAGGAAAATAATTTGCCTATCGGTGCGGATTATTAAATGCCTCGGATTATTTTGCTAAAACCGCCACTTCATCCATCACTTCGGAAAAAACCGCCAGGCCTTCGCGCAAAGCTTCCTCGGTAATCGTCAAGGGGGGCGCGATTTTTACGGTTTGGCCCCAGGCGCCCACCGGCGCGAAAAATAAAAGCCCTTTGTGAAAACAATGTTCGATGATGGCGTGCGCCAAATCGTGATTCGGTTTTTTCTGGCCGGGTTGAACTATTTGCAAACCGGCGACCAGACCTTTTCCGCTGACGTGGCCAATGACTGACGGATGTTTTTTTTGAATCTCTTTCAATCCGCGCAAAAGAATTTCGCCGAGGCGCGCGGCATTTTCCGTTAAATTCTCGCGCACGATTTTTTTTAAACTGGCCAGGGCCGCGACCGCGCAAACTGGATTTCCCGTATGGGTGCTGGTCATCGAGCCAGGCGGAAATTGATCCATAATTTCCGCGCGGCCAATCACGGCGGAAAGTGGAAGTGAACTGCTAATGCCTTTGCCGCAACAGATTAAATCGGGCGTCACGCCATAATGTTCAAAGGCCCACTTTTTTCCAGTGCGTCCAAAGCCCGCCTGCACTTCGTCGAAAATTAAAACGACTTCATTTTTTTTGCACCAACGAGCCAGTTGTTCCATATATGCAACGGGCGCAAAATCAGGGCCGACTCCTTGATACGTTTCAAAAATTACGCCCGCGACCTCGCGCTCTTTCAATCCTTTCTGCTCAATCGTCGAAAGAAAAAGATCGAAACTGGTGTTCTCGGTCCAATAACCATCCGGAAAAGGAACCTGCACAATGGCCGGGTCTTCATTGACGATCCAATTTTTTTGACCGGGAATTCCGCCGACTTGTTGCGCGCCCAGAGTGCGCCCATGAAAACCGCGTTCGGCGCCAACCAGGCCAATTTTTTTCGGGCCGCCTTTTTTTAAGCCGTGGGATCGGGCCAGTTTCAGCGCATTCTCGGTCGCTTCCGAACCGGTGGTCAGCAAAAAAACTTTGTCCAAACCTTTCGGTGCGAGATGGACTAAATACTCGGCCAGTTCAGCGCGCGGTTCGCTGGGAAAAACGTAATTGTGCAGCAAACCGCTGTTCACTTGATCAATAATGGCCTGCCTGATTTCCGGCGCGCCGTGTCCAGCGTTGGCCACCAAAACGCCAGAACTCCAATCCAGCCAGCGATTGCCATATTTGTCATAGACAAAAATATCGTCGGCCCGATCCCAAACGAGCGGCGGTTGGCCGCGCATGGAAACCGGCTCGAATTGGCGGAGCTTTTCCAAAATCGCGATCGAGTCAGGATGCGGAAGT
>JALYXC010000018.1 GCA_030947315.1 Verrucomicrobiota bacterium
CACTCATGCTCTGGTTGGCGCAGTTGAGCTTGGCACTGACGGTTGGATTCAAAATATTACGGGTAACCTTTTTACTTCCGAGCAAGGCAAATATCTTTTTATGTGGACTTCCGCTATCATGTTCGGCTTGCGATTTTGCGCGAACTTCATTGAAAAACGTCTGGGAATTTCCCCGGTCGGTTTGTTGTTGATTTGCGCGTCGTTGGCGTGCATCGGTTTGAATCTGGCCAGCACCATGACTTCGTTCGGTTTGGCGCTGCTTGCATTAGGCATTTATGCGCTGGGCAAAACATTTTTTTGGCCGACGATGCTGGCGGTTGCTTCAGATCGTTTTCCGCGAACTGGCGCGATCGCCATTAGTATAATGGGCGGAATCGGAATGCTCTCCGCAGGCATGATTGGCGGGCCTGGTCTGGGTTATGCGAAAGATCGTTTTTCCGGTGAAGAATTAAAACGCACGGATGCCGCAATTTTTGAAGAATACAAAGCTCCTCAACCGAGCAAATTTTTAAATCTGGATTTCACCGCCGCTTACGGCCTTGACGGCAAGAAACTGGCCGAGGCCAAAGAGGCAAAAGACCGCAGCGAAAAACAAAAAACCGTCGTCATGGCTGATCAACGAGGTGATCGCCACACGCTCAAAGCTGATGCTTTGATCCCTGCGACGATGGCTCTTATTTACCTTTTGATTCTTCTTTATTTCAAAACCATCGGCGGTTATCGGCCCGTTCATTTAACGGGAACGACTGCTTCAAAGATCGATCCAGGTTCCGAAGAAGTTCCAGCATAAAATTTCCAACAAAAAAAGGCGATCTTCGGGTTGTCTTTTTTCTATGAAAGTTGATCTTTCTAAATTAGGCGAACCTTGCTTTTTCCTTTTGTCACTTCACCGATCAACCAGGCGTTGCGTTTTTGCGCGCGAATAAATTTTAAAATCTCATTCGCTTTTTCTGCCGCGACGATCATTGTCATTCCGATTCCCATATTGAACACTTGATACAATTCTTCTTCGGGCACGCCGCCTTTGGCTAAAATTATTTTAAAAATCGGCAGCATTTCCCAGGAATTCTTTCGAATCACAACGTCGCAATTTTTCGGAAGAATGCGCGGAATATTATCCACAAAACCGCCGCCGGTAATGTGGGCAATAGCACGAATCGTGAATCGTGAATCGTGAATCGTATTGAAGCGTTTGATTAACTTCTGCATCAACGGCCCGTAGCTGACATGAACTTTCAGTAGTTCGTCTCCAATGGTATTTCCCAATTCCGCCACGCGGCTTTTGGGTTTCAATTTCATTTGCTCGAAGAAAATTTTTCGCGCCAGCGAATAACCATTTGTATGAAGTCCGCTCGATTGCAAACCAATGACGGCATCACCCGGCTTGATTGTCTTTCCATCCAGCATTTTTGATTTTTCCACCACGCCGACAATTGTTCCGCTGACGTCATATTCGCCCTTCTGATAGAAACCGGGCATTTGCGCGGTTTCGCCGCCGATAAGTGAGCAATTGTTTTCCGCGCAACCGCGCACAAAACCGGAAATCAATTGCGTGAAAACGTGCGGCTCAAGTTTCCCGGTGCCGATGTAATCGAGAAAAAAAAGCGGCTCCGCACCAAGAACAGCAATGTCGTCCACACAATGATTCACAAGGTCTTGTCCAATCGTGTCGTGCTTGTCCATCGCGAAAGCGATTTTCAATTTTGTGCCCACGCCATCCACGCTGGAAACCAAAACAGGTTGTTTATATTTTTTTGTGTCGAGCGCAAACAGTCCGCCGAACCCGCCAACTTTTCCGAGAACTTCGCGACGGTGCGTGGAGGTGAGGAGTTGTGGCAAAGTTGCTTTCACTTTATTTCCGAGATCAATATCTACCCCAGCGGCGGCGTAAGCTTTTTGTTTCATGCGCCAGAATTAAGCGCGAGAAAACTCAAAATTCAAAACTCAAATTAAAAATTATTCCTTGAGGCAAAGCCTGAATCGCGTTTCAGCAAGTCCGCGTTTTGACAAAACGAAAAATCGGCCAAATGATGTGAACAACAATTAACTTTTGGAGGCTTTATGTTAAAATCTTTTTCAAGCAAAATACTTTTGATGACACCGCTGCTGGTCGCTTTGACTGGTTGCGAAAGTTTGCCGGGCGAACGTAAACAGCAAGGCGCAGTTATTGGCGGCGCGGCGGGCGCGGCGACTGGCGCCGCAGTGGCCAAAAATCATCGGGCGCTCGGCGCTGTGTTGGGCGGCCTTTTAGGCGCGGGCGGGGGATATGTCATCGCGGCGAAAACCGATAAAGTAAAAAATCAAGATCAGGAAGCGGCCGCTGGCGCCATGCACAAAGCCAAAGAAAATCCGGCCACGGCTGAAGACGCGCGCAAGGCCATGACGGCTGATTTAAATAATGATGGTTTTGTGACGCTCGATGAAGTTGTCGCCATGAAATCGGCGAGTTTGAGCGACGAGCAAATGATAGAGCGAATGAAAGCGACGGATCAAATTTTTGAATTGACCGCCGATCAGGAAAAATATTTGCGCGATCACGGAGTGAGCCAAGAGGTGGTGACGCAAATGGCTCAAATCAATAAAAATAAGCGGCCAATTTTATCGAATGAAAAGGGCGATGTTATCAGCCGTCCACCGCCGGCGCCTTGACCGGAGGCGCGAAAATCCTGCTCGCGCATTTTAAATTTCTCGTTACAAACCTGCTGTGAAGTCACGGCAGGT
Organism: Verrucomicrobiota bacterium; assembly: GCA_030947315.1. Classification (GTDB taxonomy): domain Bacteria; phylum Verrucomicrobiota; class Verrucomicrobiia; order Limisphaerales; family CANJXF01; genus JALYXC01. Next base: position 2,722 of record JALYXC010000018.1, read on the forward strand.
TTATTTTTGGCTGGCGCTTTTATTTTTGGCTGGCGGCATTTGGTACTGGTGGCACTCGCGGCGGGGAGACCATCGTTACGACAAAATTATTCGGGCGGCGGCGGTTCGTTATGAAATTTCACCAGCTCTGATCAAAGCGGTCGTGTGGCGGGAAAGTCGTTTCCACTCCACGGCGCGAGGACGCGCTGGCGAAATCGGATTGATGCAAATTCGTTCGTTGGCCGGAAAAGAATGGGCGCAGGCCGAGCACGTTTTATCTTTTAAGGACGATGACTTATTGGATCCGGTGACCAACATTTTGGTGGGATCCTGGTATCTGAAAAAATTATTGAAACGTTATCGGCAGACAAATAATCCCCTTTCTTACGCGCTGGCCGATTATAATGCGGGCCGCAGCAATGTTCTGAGATGGAATCGGGGAAACGCCGCCACTAACAGCGCGATGTTTATGGAACAAATCACTTTCGCTGGAACTAAAGAATATGTCCAGGCTGTCACGCGCCGCTACGAATTTTATAAGCCGGAATTTTCAAAACGATTTTAATAGAAAGACGAATATTTTCGTCCCAAAAATAGAACCAAATAAAACCAAAAATCGCTGAACCCCGTTCTGCGCTGGCCTAAGAAATTTTTCGCAACGCATCGCGGACTTGCGCCGCTTTTTCGTAATCCTCGTTTTTAACCGCTTCGTCCAAATCGTTTTCTAATTTTTCGCGCGGAGTCAAAGGCCGTTTAGATTGAATTTCCTGGAGCCAGCCTTCCAGTGAAAAAATTTCGCCGCTTTGTTCGAGCAAATCGTGCCGGGAATGTTCGCGGAAAAAATGTTTAATTTCTTCCATGGCCTCTTCAATGAGTTGCATCGCCTGGGAAAAATTTTTGCGATTAAGCGCTTTGGCGCCTTTGGCCCGAACGCGCATCATTAATAGTTGCGGACGAAATTGCTGAAGGGACCAGGCGAATTCTTCGGACTCAGCGTAATGTTGCACGAAATCAAACACCTCCAGATTCCGTTCCGCATCGCGAATGACGCCTTCAAAATCCTCCAGTTGAAACAAGCAAATGTAACGATGATGATACTGAATGGCTTCCTGCTGCAGTTTCGCGCAATCTTCTCCGCGCAATTTAAAATTCTCATCGCTCCCTTCGTGCGCGCCGCGAAATTTTTCCAACTGATTGATATAATGTTCCAGAAGCGATTCGTGGCCGAACGGGCGCTTGCCATCGGGTCGCCCTTGCGCGTTCATTTGGAGCAGACCTAGATCCACGCGGAGCTGAATTTTTTCCGACCCATCTTTGGCTTTGAATCTTCTTACGACAACTTGGCCCGATTCATAACTCCACTGTTCCAGAATTTGTGAAATGTCAAAATTCATACGGCAATAATAATGGCGGCCTGTGGCAAGTCAACGCGCAGATGAAGGCGGCGGAGCGCGGAGCAATTGATATTTCAAAAAAACTTCGCGCGCACAAAAATTGGCAATACGCAAACCAGTTTTGCCATCGAGAAACCCGCGTTTCAAAATATAACCTCTGACCCATCGAAAACCCGCTCGCAGAAAAGGAGTCCAGGGCGTGGCGCGCCTTCCTTTTTCACGCTGAGTTTCGGCCCACAACCGGGCGTATTTTTGGCAGCGTGTCCAATGGTCGGTTGCGTCGCGAAACGAATAATGATGCAGCTCACCTTGCAGTTTTTGAACGGGGCCGGCAACTTCGAGGCACTCGTGAACTTGGCCCCCAACGAAATGCGCTTTGGATTTTTGAAATAAGCGAACGATCCGGTCCGGATACCAATCGCCATGCCGAATCCATTTGCCTTCATAAAAAACGCAGCGAGGCATGCTGAATCCAGCCGTTTCCATTCCTGCGCTATTTTTTAAAAAAAGAATTTCGGCGCGTAATTGCGGAGAGAGTTCTTCATCAGCGTCAATGCTAAAAACCCATTCGTGCTGCGCCAGAGAAAGAGCCAAATTTTTTTGGGCGACATACCCAAGCCAATCCTGGCGGCGCAAGCGGGCTTGGAATTGTTGGGCAATTTTTTCGGTTCCATCAACGCTGCCAGAATCTACGATGACAATTTCATGCGCCAGATCCGAGCAACTCTGCAAACAGCGCGCCAGATTTTCCTCCTCGTTCAGCGTAATGAGGCAAAAGGAAATTTTCATATAGAATTGGATTTGCGATTTTTGATGTTTCTTAGAAAACGGCCCATCGAATGGATCGCCTCTTCTGGATTGAATCGCGAATCAAACAGCAAAAATTTCAACGAGCGCTGGCGACAGGTTCACGCGTTTCCTGCAGGACTTGCGTAAACATTTTTTCCAGGTCACTAACGTATCGAGAAAAATCATAGCGTTCGCTTACTATTTTAAAACCGCGCGCGCCCAACTCCCGCGCTCGAGTTTTATTTTTCAATAATTCCTCCAGGCGGGCAGCATATTCGGTGCGGTTCATCCACGGGACCAGATAGCCATTCTCGCCATGGTGCAGCCAATCTTTAATGCCGCCCGCATCGAACGCAACCACAGGAATCCCATAACGCATGACTTCTGTGCCGACTGTGGCGAATGGCTCCGGCCAAACTGAACTGACCGCCACCACCGTGCATTCGCGATAATAATTTTTAAGTTCTTCCTGTGGGACAAAACCAGCAAAGCGAACTTTTTTATCCAGACCTAACCGGCTGCTTAATTGTTCGCAATAATTTCTATGAGTGCCATCGCCTAAAATAATGCATTCGAAAGGCGTTTTTATGAGGGCCAATGATTCCAATAAAACATCCACTCCTTTGCCACGGATGATTTGACCGACGTAAATAATCAAATTGCGCTCGCTAAACGTGCTGCGCAGTGATGGATCGCCCATGGGCGGAACGGGCGAATGAATTTCTATTTTGCGATCGTCGAAACCGTTACGCAAAAGTTCCTCCCGGATGTAGTCGCTCACCGCAATCAGGCGGTTGAATTGTTGATTTAATCGAATCTCTTTTTTCTTTTTGGCGTAGCTGACATATTTCAGTGGGAATCCTTCGCCCCGATTTCGCGCCACAAATGCGCCACAAGGAAAAATGCAAAAAGGCGTGGCGGGACGGGTGCAAATTTTGCGGCTTAAATAATGGTACTTATAACTTCTCATGCAATACATGTCATGATCATGAACCATTTTTACCAGCGGCAGACCGGATTCAACCAATGTTTCTATCACTTCCAAATCAGCCATTTTGTGAACGTAAATCAGGTCTGGCTGAAAATGGCGCAATGTTTCTTTCACCATGTGCGAATTATTTTTATCACTGATAAAATAGCGATCCGAAAAAGTTTTTTGCCAGGCGGCTTCGTCTCGTCCGGTGGGAGGACCGTGCAGAATTCCGAGGGTATAGCCGCGCCGTTTTAATTCAACGGCGGTAGTGCCCAGATTGAATTCGGCGCCGCCCAACGCTCCCAAACGCTCGTGAACAAAAAGAAGTCTCATCAAATTGAATTCGAATCTTTTTAATACCGCAATGAGACTCAAAAACCAGCTTTTTCCCGCCTCTCTTTTCTCCAGTGGTTTCGCTGAGGTTTAAGTTTCGCTAAATCCTGACCAAATAACCCGTACTCGCCCTATTGAAGAACTTATTTGAATCTTTATCTTTTGAAGCAGATTTCCAAAACGGAAAAGGAACTACTAAAAATTATGCAAAACAATAAAACCAGACAGGAAGCTCAGGAACGATTGAGCGCAGAATTAAGCGGTGCGGCGGATGATGCCCAGTCGCTGATTCATGCCACCGGCGAAGAACTGGCCGAAAAAACAAAACAAATTCGTGATCGCTTGACTTCCGCGATAGAAATCGCCAAAGCAACTTACGATAAAATTGAGGAACAGGCCGTGGCGGGAGCCAAGGCGACCGATGAAGCCATTCGAACTTATCCTTATCCGTCCCTCGGAATTGCGGTGGGAGCGGGTTTATTGGTTGGATTTTTAATCAAGCGAAAATAATTATGCCCGCAACAATTCATTCGACCGGAATGTTTGGCTCTCTACGACGGCTTCTCGAAACCTCGGTGGCGATTGTTCAAAACCGGGTGGAACTTGTGGCCGTTGAATTGCGGGAGGAAAAAAGCCGGGCCATCGGAATTATCATTTGGGCCGCCGTTTTGATTTTTACAAGTTTCATGGCCTTGGTCGCGATTATGCTGACCTTGGTTTTTCTTTTTCGAGAGCAGGCCGTTTATATTTTAGGAGGATTTAGTCTGCTGTATTTGATCGGAGCGGTCACCGCTTTTTTAATGCTGAAGGCAAAAACTAAAACGCCGCCTTTCAGCGAAACAATTGTTCAACTTAAAAAAGATCGCGCATGGCTTCGCTCCGGGAAATAAATCAGCAGCGCAAAGCGCAACTCATCGCACAAAGCGATACTCATCGCTATAACCTAGATCGGCATTGCGACAATCTGCGCGAGGTTGCCGGAAAAACTGAGTTAGCTTATGGTTTTCTGCAAACGGCAGTGAAGCATCGCCGAACTATTTTAGTCTTGGCAAATTTGTTTGCTGGCAAAAGGAGGCGCCGGGCTGCCCTTTGGAATAGTTGTAAGGCAGGCTGGAATTTCTTTTCTAACTCAAAGCGATGGAAAACCAAGACTAAAATTTAATCCGCTGAATTAGTATGGCAGATTTTAGTCTAGGTTCAATTATCGCTTCAATAATCACCCTTTCCCAGCCGGCTTTCAGACCACAGTAAGTTTTGAGGTTATTGTGAAACAAATACCAGCTTAATGGCATCAGCGATGACCACGGTGCCAGCCGAGTAGCTATCGTTGATAGTCACTGTTCCCGAGGTCCCGGCTGCAAAGTTAAAAGTGCCGAGTAAATTCCAAGTGCCGCCGTAAATCTGTTGATTAACGTAATAAGTTTGAGAGCCGCCGTTATAGTTGATGATATGTTTCCCGGCGGTAGTGCGATTTCCCCCGGCCGAATGCCATTCATAAACTTGATAATTTCCCGCAGTGGTGATGTTCGGCACAAACTGAACAGAAGCAGAGCCGCTTCCGGGACCTTTGTAGCGATAATCCGCTCCATATTTATCTACTGCCCCAGTTCCGAGGCTCCAGGTTCCCATTAACGAAGCGGAAGGATTATCAATAATGATATCTGCCGGCACAGGCAGGAACTTAATGGCATCGGCAATCACTATGGTGCCAATAGTAAAGCCATCGGTAATTTTAACATTACCAGCGGTTCCATTAAGAAGGTTGAAGGTTCCCAGCCAATTCCATTTTCCGCCCTCGATTTGCTGGTTTACAACCAGATTCGCCAGGCCGCCATTGTAGGTAATACTATAAGGGGCATCTGCAGTGCGGTTACCTCCGATGGAGTGCCATTCATATATTTGATAATTGCCCGCCGATGCGATAGTGGGCGTATATTGCAGATAACCTAGTCCACCTCCCGCGGATTTATATCGGTAATCACTTCCAAATTTATCCACGGCCATTGTTCCAGTTGACCATGACCCTACAATAGAAGCTGCGGGATTATCTATGACAATACTGTTTTCATTGGGTAATGGACCTCCGATAGAAGCTGCGGCGATCGCGCTCCATTGGCTCGTAGTCTGCAAGTCGGCCCTCCAGTAGCTGACACCCCGGTAACCAGTAGAAGTAACGCATTTTGGATCGGTATTGAGGTAATTCACAAATTCCGTGATGTCGGAACCGGGAATCGCGGTAGTATCTGACTGTCCGATGGGCGCAAGTGGTTTGATGGAATTGGTATCGCTGCCAGTCAGACCGTTCTGCCAATTGCGCCATTCTGTATCCATCCAATCTACTGTTGCAGTGGGAGTCTTACCAAAGCTATACCAATAATCCTGAGGCATTACCGCTTCGCAATAGAGTCCAAATTCTTTGTTAGGAAAGGAGGAGTGGAGACTGATAACTGGCATGGGCGCATGCGCTAAAAATTTTGTGGGCCAAAGACTTTTGATTCCCGAGCCGTATTGGATTGCTTTGGCGGGACCTTGCGTTCCTTGGTAGCCGCTTTCCCATTCTGTTTCTGCGTCAATCACGAATCCATCGGCGCCTTTATTATAAACGCTCGTGGCGAGATCAATTTCACCTTGCACATTGTCGCCATAAGAACGGGTGTAACCGAAAATTTTCAAACCTGCGGTATGAGCCGCAGTGACCAGCGCGGTGCTGAATTGAATATTGGAATCGGAAGGAAAATTCGTCGAACCCGTTCCCGCTTTAACTATGATAAAACTCATTCCCTGACTTTTTTCATAATTCATCAGCGTTGGAACATCCACCACTGTCGTAATATGTCCGCCGAGTTTATTAGTAGCTTGCGACATATAATATATCCAATCGCCTTTCCCAAGATTTGCGGAATCCACGCCGCCGTCGAAAAGGACAGCGGATGCATTTTGGCAAATACCAGCGGCGGCCAGAATAAAAAGCCAGGCGATTTTTTTTGAAACGTGATGGGTAATTTTTTTCATAGGGTTTTAATTTTTATAGATGGCCAAAAAGCCGGGATCTTTTTGTCGCTCCTTTCAAAGAAGCATTGGGATGACACAATGTTTAACAAAAAAACCTTACAGAAGGCGATAGGAACATAACTGAATTAATCATCAGCGAAAAGCGGAGACCTTTCCCGGAAATTCCTTCTTGCAACTAAGTCTCAATTAGCTTATTCTCGAGGCACAGTGAATGAACCAGTTTTTGACGCGAGCAATTGTTCGCAGCTTCTTTGCCCGCTCAACCGTGTTCGCGCTGGCGTGTCGGTTCGCATCAAGCAGCTTTCCGCTTCGCCGGAAGTGACGCATCGCCTCCGCGAAATGGGTTTTTGCGAGGAACAATGCATCCGCCTCATCAGCCGGCACAGCAATATTATTTGCCAGGTTTGCCACGCGCGCATCGGAATTAATTCAAAGCTCGCCGAGCAGATTTTGGTCGAACCGATTCTTGCTCAAAAAGTAGCTTAAAAAAACTAACAAGGATGGACAGGATGCACATGATTTTTAAGAACAGGTTTAGAACTCATCCTGTAAATCCTGTTTATTCCTGTCATTAATTATGTCCGCTTCCAGTCAGCCGCTGACTTCCATGCAACTGGGCAGCACGGCGACCGTGGCTGAAATAAAAATTCCCGCCCACGAACGCGCCCGGCTCCTCGAAATGGGTTTGCTTGTCGGAACACCCATTCAACTCGTTCGTTTCGCACCGATGGGCGATCCCGTCGAAATCAAAGTGCGCGGCTACAATCTCAGTCTGAGACGGCACGAAGCGGAACAGATTTTTGTGAAGGTGAATTAAAATCTCATGCCTCAACTCGTCTATGTCGAAACCAGCGTGCCCAGTTTTTATTTCGACACGCGCACCGGTCACGACATGATGGCAATGTGCCAGTGGACGCGCGAATGGTGGTCGTTGCCGAAATTTGATCAGGAGTTAGTTATCGGCCCACCTGTGTTGCTTGAGCTTTCCGAGGCTTCATCCCCAAAACGAGAAAAAGCCCTGAAGCTCATCGAAGAGTTGCGCATCTTGCCTTACACCAGCCAAGTTACGGAAATTGTCACGGCCTATTTCGCGCATAAACTCATGCCGCGTGAAGCGCAAGGCGATGCCGACCACCTCGCGCTCGCTTCTTTTTATAATTGCGATTTTCTTATCACTTGGAATTGCAAACATCTCGCCAACGCCAACAAATTCGGCCATATTAATCGTGTAAAAAATTGCTGGGGCTGCGCACGCCAACGCTCGTCACCCCGCAACAACTACTGGAGCAAAACGATGAAAACGAAACATGATGATGGACTGGAATGGCTCCGCGACATTCGTCGTGAACTTGCCAAAAAATTTGATTACGACCCTAAAAAAGCGGCCGCGCATTATCGTGAAATTCAGAAACGTTACGCTTCCCGGCTATACAAAAAACCTGAACATGAACCCGTTGAAAAATGAGCGCGGTCTCACTTGCGCCGCCACGAGGCGGAACAGATTTTTGTGAAGGCGAATAGTTAATTCTTCAAGTAAACAAAACGAAAGTTTATGAACGAAACTGAAGAAACATTCGTAAGAACATTTATTACAAAAGAAAAACAGAACCGCTGGTTATCATTACTTCCGTTGAAAAAAGGTCGGTCAAAAATGTTGTCCCGCTTTGCTCACATTTTTGTCGATGATGTCCGCCAAAAATTTCTCCATAATAGAGATTCGCTCACTAGGGAAGTTGCCCATCAAATCGAGAAGGTATTGGATGTATGGAAAAAGGCCAATCCCGAGCAACTGTGTCACATTATGGCCTACAACCACAAAATAGATGGTCAAAGAATGAATTTTGCCGGAGCTGAAGCAAGTTATGGACTGACCTTCGGTGGGGTTATCATTGTTGTTCCTAACAAATTGGCATTTTACTACACGGAGAGAAGTAATATAAACAAAGAGCCGTTCTACGTTCTGTTTAATCCTTAGCGACATACTTTGTTCACTCGTCACCGATTCAAATGTCCAATCCCACTTCCACTGTCGCTCTCACCGGAAATCCCAATTGCGGCAAAACCACTTTGTTCAACGCCCTCACCGGACTTCGCGCCAAAGTGGGCAATTACGCGGGAGTCACGGTCGAGCGCAAAGAAGGCCGTTTGCTCGGCGCGCCCGCTGAAACGCAAATCACCATTCTCGATTTGCCCGGCACTTACAGCCTCAGCCCGCAATCGCTCGACGAACAGATTTCGCGCGATATTTTATTTCATCGCCTGCCGGAAGTGCCCGCGCCGTCGGTCGTCGTCGTCGTGATTGATGCGTCGAATCTTCAACGCAATCTTTATTACGCCACGCAAATTATCGAACTCGGTTATCCGACCATCATCGCGCTCAATATGATTGATGTGGCCGAGAACAATGGCCATTTTATCAATGCCAACCAGCTTTCCGCCGCGCTCGGCGTGCCGGTCATTCCGCTCGTCGCCAGCAATGGAAAAGGTGTTCCTGAGTTAAGCAAAAAAATCGTCGCGAGCGTCGCGGAAAAATTGGGGGGCGCGGGCGACTCGCCCGCCCCGGTCGGCGACCCGCCGACCGGAACGAACGAGACGATCTTGCAGAAAAGCCTGTCAACATTGATTAAAAACGCTCCCGGCATTTCGTCCAGCGAGTCGCGGGACGAAACAAGCCAGTGGCCTGTGCTAGCCAAAACTTATGTGCCCCGCCAGTTTTGCGAACTGCCCGAAAAATTCGGACACGAAGCCGAAGCCATCGAGGAACTTCTCGAAAAAACTTTTCACGAACGCAAAACGCAGGCCACCGCTGAAGCGCTTTTAATTCTCAGCGACGAAAAAGTTCTCGCGTCCAATCGCGAACATTATCCCGCGCCGATTGAAACCGCTGTCACCGCCGCGCGCGCGCGTCTCGAAGCCGCGGGAGTGGACTGGCGTTCCGTCGCGATTGAAGCGCGTTACGCCCGCGCTTCCGCCATTCAAATGGCCGTAACCATCGAGCAGGATGTCGTC
>JALYXC010000534.1 GCA_030947315.1 Verrucomicrobiota bacterium
ACTTTGGGCTCGCCCCGGCTGGATATTCCTACACTCGTCAAAATGGAATATTTTACCAGCATGGCGGCACAGTGAACGTGTCGAGTTTGCATACTGGATCGTTGAGTCCTGGCAATGCCTACACAATTTACAGTGGGATACTGAACGCTGGCGGGATTCAAGTGGGAAGTATTGATCCATCGCATTTTTACCAATATGGTGGTCAGGTCAACGCTGGTAGTTTAGGCGTGGGAGGGTCGTTTTCTGGAAGCCGCTACTATTTGAATAATGGAATATTAAACGTGACGAATACAATTAGGGTGGGTGGAAACCAGGGCGACAATAACTTTTTTCAAGAGGCTGGAACCAATCGGGTTTCCTACTTGGTTATCGGTCCCTCCGATTATGGGGCGGCAACGTATGTCCTGAACGGCGGACTCCTTTGCACGGGAGATGTTCTGATCCCGCCGGCCGGTCGAGAAGGGTATCTTGACCAAAACGGCGGAGTCCATATCGTGACGAATACCTTGACTGTGATTGGAAATTTTGAGCGTTATTCGCGCGCTGATAGCGCCTACCGTTTGAACAGCGGTGTCCTGTCCGCCGGCCAATTGGATTTGGCCGGAGGTTCGCTCTCCTTGCGCGATGCGACCATCGCAAACTTCGGATTGCTGCAAGTCAGAGGTGGCACCTATGATGCCGATGCTGCCGGAAGTATTTTCATTCCCGGTGGCAAGCTCGCGTGCGCAAACCTGATCCACGAAGGCAGCGGCGGCGCGCATATATCACAGACTGGGGGAGAGTTCATCGTCACAAATTTATTTTCGTTTGGCGGCGTGGGCGGGTTTTACCGCTTGTCCTCCCTACAATACAATTTCACGGGCGGCACATTGATGGCAAGTAACATTGAACTCGCTGCCGATATGATGATCGGTAGTTCAACAAACACAGGCCGGATCACCAATCCGGGCTATTTCAAAATGGCTGGCAAGCTCACGGTTGGCGATGCCACTGAACAACTCGGTCGTTTTATTCTGACAAGCAATTCCATTATCAACCTCGGCGATGGCCGGGCCAAGTTGAGTTTTGCCAATAGCAGCGCGGAAGTCTGGAATAGCGGGACGATCCTGACTATCACAAACTGGAATGGTTCACCAAATGGCGGAGGCGCGGATCAGTTGAAGTTTGGCAGCAAGTCATCGGGTCTTAGTTCCGGGCAAGTAAGCCAAATCCGATTTATAGATCCGTCCGGCGCCTCGCTCGCGCGAATTCTGACTACAGGCGAAGTAGTTCCTTTGGAACGGCCCAACCTATCTCGCGTGCAAGTAGGAAACAATCTTGTCCTTAGCTGGACCGGAAACCTTTCACTGCAAACCGCCACCAATGTCACCGGCCCTTACCTCGATTTGCCCGACGCCACCTCGCCTTACACCAACGACATGACAGCAAGTCCCGAGCGCTACTTCCGTTTGCGACAATAAGATAATACTGAGAGCATATCTTCGCGCTGAAATGATCATTTGGCCTGCCAGTTCTTCGGGAAATTCGGTGGGAGTAAGGGCGGGGATCGGTGCGCCAAAAAACGTCGTCCACCGATCCGGCCTGAGCGGGCGTTTCATTAATTTGATTAACACCTGGACGCTGCTGCATCCTTCTTTAGCAGTGGCCTCGAGCAGAAAAAATTTATCTTCTTTGCCCATTAATTTTTGAAGCGAAAACATATTGGGACTTTCGCAAGAGAATTAATTTAAAGCGCACGATAAAAAACCGTCGTCACGCAATTGTTACAATTCCTCCCTTTGTTTGTGACGTGGTCTTTCTAAATTTCGTTCGTCCTTGAAACTCCAAAATTAAATCTCTAATGAAAAAAATAAAAATATTGTCCGCTCTATTAACAGGAACACTCGCCAGTTTCGCGGTTGGAACCACGGCGATGGCCCAATCCTCCGACGCCTTGATTGACAAACTGGTCGAGAAGGGAATTCTTAATGTCAAAGAGGCGAATGATTTGCGTGAGGAAGCCGACAAAGATTTTACAAAATCTTATTCGGTGAAAAGTGGAATGCCGGATTGGGTCACGGCGTTGAAATTCAACGGCGATTTTCGCGGGCGTTACGACGGAATTTATTCGCGCGACGGATCGGATAGAAATCGCCTTCGTTATCGAATGCGATTTGGCGCGACGGCAAGTTTGACTGATAATTTTGAAGTCGGCCTGCGTCTTGGCTCCGGTCAAATCGGAAGCGCGGCTCCCTCGCTCGG
>JALYXC010000051.1 GCA_030947315.1 Verrucomicrobiota bacterium
TAATTAATAATCGCAGTTAACTTTGCTGTTGAAATATGCGCGCAGAAGCCACGCCAACGCCCGCTCCCCTGACGCCGAAATAATTATCGCGGCGAAGTTTGAAGGAGAGCCATAGAAAAATTTTCATCACAACAAAGTTCCGTGCAGAATCGAGTAGGCGATTGTAAAATAAATAATTAATCCGGTGACATCCACCAGCGTCGCGACAAACGGCGCGGAAGAAACGGCCGGATCAAAACCGAGCCGCCGCAAAATAAACGGCAGCATTGAACCCGTCACGCTGCCGAATAAAACAACCCCAATTAAACTGCATCCAATCGTGCTGGCGATAAGAAGAAAATGAATTCCATAATTTTTCCAACCCAAAAAATGCCAGATTAAAATTCGAATCATGCCCAATCCGCCCAGAACGCCGCCGAGCAAAACACCAGCCAAAAGTTCGCGGCTTAAAACTCGCCACCAGTCGCGCAACGATACGTCGCGAATCGCCATCGCCCGAATAATCAGCGATGTGGCCTGCGATCCTGAATTTCCGCCGCTGGAAATAATGAGTGGAATAAATGCGGCGAGAACAATCGCGTGGGCCAGTTCTCCTTCAAAATGGTTCATCGCGGAGGTCGTTAACATTTCGCCCACAAATAAAACCGAAAGCCAGCCCGCTCTTTTTTTCACCATGGAAAATAATCCGATTTGTAAATACGGCGCATCGAGAGCTTCCATACCGCCCATTTTCTGAATGTCTTCCGTGTTCTCTTTTTCGACGACGTCTAAAATATCATCCACCGTGACAATGCCGAGGAGACGTCCCGCCGAATCCACAACAGGCAACGCTGTGCGATCATATTTTTTAAAAACGGCAACGGCGGTTTCTTCTGAATCAGTGACTTTAAGGGCGACGAAATTTTCATCGCGCACCTCGCGCACTTTCAAATCGAGCGGACGCAAAAGAAATTCACGAATGCGGACGTCATCAATTAATTTTCCCGTGTCATCAATGACATAAACGACGTTGAGCGTTTCGCTGTCGCGTCCATTTTCACGAACGTGGTCTAAAACTTCTTTTATTGTCCAATCGTCGCGCACCGCAATAAAATCAGGCGTCATCAATCGGCCCACGCTTTTTTCGGGATAGCCGAGCAATTGCACTGCGATTTTTTTTTCCGTGGGCGAGAGAAGATTTAAAAGCTTTTGCGTGGCCCCGGCGGGCAACTCTTCCAACAAGGCGGTGCGGTCGTCGGGACGAAGTTCATTAAGAATGGCAGCCACTTCTTCATTGCCCAGGGCGTGCAACAAATTCTCCTGATCCTCGACGCTTAGATATTCGAAAACATCAGCGGCGCATTTTTGTGGCAGAATACGGAGCAAAATCGCCTGATCTTTGGGAGTGAGATCAGCGAGAATTTCGGCAATTTCCGGAGGGGCAAAAGAAATTAAAATTTCCCGGAGTTGATTAAAATTTCGCTGCGCAATGAGTTCCGCCAGTTCGGGTCTCAGTAAACTGCCAATCATGCCTCGATAAAAACATGACTTTCAAAGTGGGCAAAGGGGAAAGATAGAAAAAACGCGGAAACCGGCAGCGTTCGGCGGGTCGCTCATTTGTTTTCGGAGCGCACCAGCAAAATGGGAAGGGACGTTTTATGTCGGACTTCATGAATGGTGCTGCCGAAAAATAAATCGCCGATCAACCGATGCCCATGCGTGGTCATGGCGATTAAATTGCATATTTCTTCATCGGCAGTTTTTAGAATTTGGGTCGGCGGATCGCCCAAGGCGAGATGACACGAAACGGTTAATCCAGTCTCGCGCAATTGCGCGGCCACTTTTTCCAGATAACGGCGGTCCGCTTTCATTTCTTCGGACTCGGCTAATTTCAATTGAGTGAAATTGCGCGCCACCCAGCCGTCAGCGACATGGACGAGCAGCAGTTCAGATTTAAATTGCCGCGCCAATTCCGTGACGTGCGGCAAAAGACTTTTATCGGCGCGACTATTTTCCAGGGCGACCAGAATTTTTTTATACATGAGATTTTAGTTTCAGTGAAAAAGTTTCATCAAAAAATTCGTCAGGCCAAAAAAATCCGCCAGATATTTTACATTCAACAAAACGATAATGGACGCCGTGAGCCAGGCGAGAATTTTTATCCAAACTGGGTTCACGAATTGGCCCATCTTGGTTTTGTTGCCCGTAAAAAAAATCAACGGAATCACCGCGAAGGAAAGTTGCATGCTCAAAATTACCTGGCTTAAAATCAGGAGTTTGGTCGTGCCCCGCTCGCCGTAAATTGCCGTGACAATCACAGCGGGAACAATCGCGATGAGCCGCGTAATCAATCGTCGCAGCCAGGGCCGCAAGCGAATATTTAAAAACCCTTCCATGACAATCTGTCCGGCGAGCGTTCCGGTTAAAGTCGAATTTTGCCCTGAGGCCAGCAGCGCAATGGCGAAAAGAATGCTGGCGAACGTCACGCCCAAAGTGGGACTGAGCAATTCGTAGGCTTGTTGGATTTCGGCGACATTATTTTGGCCGCGCGTGTGAAACGTGGCCGCCGCGACAATTAGAATTGCCGCATTGATAAACAGCGCAAACATCAGCGCCACGGTCGAATCAATCGTCGCGAATTTAATGGCCTCTTTTTTTCCTTCGGGTGTCTGCTCGTATTTTCGCGTCTGCACAATCGAAGAGTGCAAATATAAATTGTGCGGCATCACTGTCGCGCCCAGAATTCCAATCGCGATATAAAGCATTTCTTTATTTTTAATAATTTCAAATTTGGGAATGAATCCGTCCAGCACCGCCAAAAAATCCGGGCGCGAGAAAATAATCTCCGCAAAAAAACAACCGCCAATGGTCAGGATCAGGACGACGACGAGCGCTTCGATGTAGCGGAATCCTTTATTTTGCAAATACATGACGGCCAAAACATCCAGCGCCGTAAGACAAACGCCCCAGACCAGTGGAATTTTAAACAGCAGATTTAACGCGATGGCGGAACCGATGACTTCTGCCAAATCACAAGCGCAAATGGCAATTTCACAAAGAAACCACAAAGAAATGGCCACAGGTTTTGAATAATGATCACGGCAGGCCTGGGCCAGATCGCGCCCCGTGACAATGCCGAGTTTGGCGCACAATGATTGCAAAAGGATCGCCATCAAATTGGAAATCAAAATAACCGTGAGCAGCGAGTAACCAAATTGCGATCCGCCCGCCAGATCGGTTGCCCAATTTCCCGGATCCATATATCCAACCGCGACCAAATAACCGGGCCCGGAAAAAGCGAGCATCTTGCGCCAGAAACCAAAATGTTTGGGCACTGGAATCGTGCGATTTACTTCCTGCAAGCTGGGCGTTTGACTCGTCTGACGCCAGCCGTTATCAGAATGTTTTATCTCGATCGGATCATTGGTCTTCATAGAAATTAGAAGCGAAAAGAAACTCCTAGAAACGGATTTAAATCATCAGCGGCGCGCGTAATTCCCACATTGAGACCAGCGTCGAGTTGCAGGTTTTTGTTCACTTGATAAACCAGCCCGAAATCGGCCGTGCCAATCCATTCAGAATTTTTTTCGGCGCTGACCGAACTAAAAAATTCCGCGTAACCATCAAGCTGGCTAAAAAGAGAATGAGACAAAGTGATGGAATTGATAAACTCGGGATGGTAGTCGTGAGACGAAGCATCTTTGTTGAAATCAAATTCCGTCATGGCGCCGAGTCCCCAACCGCCGGGTAGTTTGACAGACAAAGGAAAAATAATTCCGCCTTCCACCGCATTGTTTCCTGACGAATCCGGGCGCGTCGGAAATTTAACAAAAGGCATAACGCCAAAAGCAGTTTGTCCGACATCGTCTCCCCAGAAGTTTATTTTTAAACGCGCGGTGAGATCGCCCATGCCGGAATTTTTTTGAATTGAACCAGTCGCCCGATCGCGAGTTCGCAAACGGTTGTAAGCGGGAATAACCAGTTGAAAATCAGCGTTGCTAGCCAAACCGATTTTCAAATTGATATTCGCGAAACTGAAACTTTCCTCGCGCACTTCGTTTCTGTCGGAGTTATGCTTGTCGTAACTAAAACTCACCAAATCCATTTCGATTTGAAAATGGGCGATATCCACCGTGTAAGGACTTTCGGTTTTATCGGGACGATCGGTGCTCAGCTCTCGGAGTGGTTTTGCCGGAGCGGAAATGGATGAACGAGATTGGATTTTCTCTCCCGTATCCTGGGCGTTGGCAGAACTATTCCCGAGAATGTGAAAAAGCAGCGCTATCCAGAAACTATTTTTGCGATAAAAATTTTCCAACATGCGCAATAAAGTTAGGCAAATAATTGTTTGCGTAAACGATAAAAGTTAGACGAGGCTAACTTTTAAGCGTCGTTAATCAAGAGCATTAGCTTGATTACTTCGTCGCGATTTCAAAAAAGCCTCCCGCAGCGCCGGTTTTTTTTCGAAAAAGTTGGCTAAATCCGAAAAGACCGCCACGGTTTCAGGGCTGAGATGATGTTCAATTCCTTCGATGTCAAGCCGCTGCGTTTTAAGATCCAAACCGAACAACGAAAAAAAACGGGACAGCGTTTCATGTCGTTTCTGAATGCGCGTGGCTACGGCGCGGCCTTTATCCGTGAGAATCAAGCCGCGATATTTTTCGTAATTCAGATAACCGAGTTCGTCCAGTTTTTGCACCATGCTGGTCACGGAAGCTTGTTTGACCTGCAACGAGCAAGCAATATCCACGACGCGGGCGTAACCTTTTTCTTCGATTAACTCGTGGATTCGTTCGAGATAATCTTCAGCGCTCTGGCTCGGTAATGAGGTCTTGGACATCGGTAAATATTTAGTAAGAGTCTGGCACTTCCAAAAAATTGAAATGCGGCCCTTGGAACTTTTATTTGCTCCGAACCGGCGAAATGTCTGCGCTACATTCCCGCGTTTCTGGCTTCTGCTTTTGGGAGACCGCCGACTTCCGATCATTTGTCATTCGACTTCTTCGGAGTATTTTCCGTTTGGTGCGCTTTCTGCAACGAATTTTTCAATGATTGTGCCAAGGCCTGAACATGCGGCTCTTCCAAAATCTGATCGTGTCGGCCGGGAACCAGTTCGACTTGGACGCCCTCTAAAGCTAATCGGTTCCAGATGACTTCAGGATTGAAACTGAAGAGACGAGGCTGGCGCGTGCGAAATAGCGTGATGCGCCCCGGATACTTTTTCGGGAAATAACTGGCAAACGCTTTCCAATGCATTTCGGCGTAACGTTTAAAATCGGCTGGATACTGCGACATATCCACCAGTTCGCCCAGGCGCGCATTGAGCGCTTGATCCAAATCGTATTTGGCTTTTGTGGCGCCGAATAAATTGCCCAATCGCTTTTTCGTGCTGGTCAATTTTAATTTAATTCGTCGGCCCATTTCGGCGGGACCGAGCGACCAGATCCAAATGAACCAAAATGGCAGGGCGCCAAAAAAATGGCGGACAAATTCCGGACTTGATTTGATAACGGGTCCGGCATTGAGCGGAACACTTTCCAACAGGGCAAGTAGCGCGATTTTTTCCCCTTTTTCGTGAAGTTGCCGGGCCATTTCGTAGGCAATAATTCCGCCAAAACAGTAACCGCCCAGATAGTAAGGACCGGACGGTTGTTGCGTGCGCATTTCCTGAATGTAATGCGCCGCCATGGTTTCCAGTTGCGTGAAAGGTTCGGGCGGCGTCACTAAACCGTAAGAGGGCTGG
>JALYXC010000080.1 GCA_030947315.1 Verrucomicrobiota bacterium
CCAAAGGCCGTTGGTTTGCCGTTGCAATTGAAATGAATCCTCCCCCGCAATTTTAATTTGGTCAATCTGTTGCGGCAATAAATTAACCAGATGCCGATCGCGAAAATCGTCAATCGCGCCACTCCAGGGCGCCAACGGTTCTTTGGGAATTAAAAAAATGAACGGCTGATTTTGTCGCCGCGCATAAATTAGAGTTGGCTGATTAGTAGGGCTGGCGCCCATTTGCAGCGAGAAGTTGGTTTGTGACCCGAAAATTAATTCCAATTCCGGCGTCTGCAAGCCGCTTGATTCCAAATCCGATTTCGGATTGTCCGTGACAAATTCAGCAATCTGGACAGTTTGCAATTTTCTCAGAAGCATTTCAATTTTCGGATTATCCGCACGGGCGGCCAGCGGTTTGGTCATGCGCCAAAGTGAATTGGTGCCGCTGCGTTTTAACTCAAATTCTTTATTGCCGGAGCGAATTTTCAAAGCATCCCATTTTATCCGGCTAAAATCAACCAGGGTGCGGTCGCGCCAATCATTCGCATTCTTGGGAAAAAAATTCAGGAAGGATGCGTCCACCAAATAATAACCACTGGTGTCCGCCGTCTGCAAAAAAAGCTGGCCGCCCACCGGAGTTCGGGAACCGATGAAAAAGTGGCGTGAACTATTTTGTTGTTGCATCACCACGGAAAAAAGCGGCGTGTCAAAGCCGAATTCCTCGGCAGCGTTGGGACGAGTTTTTAATTCGTCGGAAGAAATGCGCGCCTGCCATTGAAGTTGATCGAGCGTTTGCAGGACCTTTTCAATTTTAACGCGATCGGCTGGAAAAATGAGTGGACGAGTCAACTGCCAGATTTGATTGGTTCGCGTGACGCGCAACTCCGGTTGGCCAGCGGGCTTGATCTGAATGCTGATGACTTCATTGGTTTTGAAATCAGGAAATATTTTTCTCTCGGGCCCTTCGCTATGACGCTGCCGAAAGGGCCGCTCCAAAAAGAAAATGAACGCAAATAATCCCGCCGCGATCGCCATTAAAAGCCAGGTGGTTTTCGAACTCATTGAAATGTTGAAATTATTTTCGGCGATTCCACCAAACCAGACCGCCTAACAACAAAATTACGCCCGGCATTCCGCCCAACAAAATAAATTTCGCTCTGGTTATTTCCGGAGCGGTCATCAGTAACTGATATTCCTTGATGGGACGCGGTCCGAGTCCTTCAAGCAAAATTGTCGGACGCGCTAACAACCAATTGATCGTAAAGCCGGCAAAATAATGGTTGGCCGCCGAATCAATCAATTCGTTATCCAGACATAAAGAATCACCGATCACGACCAGTCGCGTGGCGCCGCGCTCCAGATTGACGCCTTTGATTCCGCCTTGTTCGATGGCCACCGCCAAAGGAAAACTGCGGCGGCTCACTCCATCGCTGGCCAGATCGCTCGTCGCCGCGAGAACATCAATCTTCGGGCCATCAGCGGTTTGCGCGCGAGATGCCGGCTGGCCTAAGACGCGCGGCAAAACCAACCGAACCGGTAAATTTTCTGCAAAAAGATTTTTAGTAATCGGATGTTGAGAATTTAATTTCGCCACGCGCAAATCACCTTCGCGCGTAATCAGATAATTTTTATCTTCGTTAATCACCCCGCTGCCAGAAGCGATTCCCCAGGCGTTCAAAACCTTTTCCAGACCCGGACTCGGGCTGGAAGCGGTGTTGTTCAGAAGCGCGAGCAAACGTCCGCCTTGTTTTAAATAATTGATAATCATCTCGATTTCATTGGTCAGAAATTGCCCTTTGGCCGGGCCCGCGATAATCAGCAATTGACAATCCGCGGGCACTTCGTTCGTTTCGAGCAGGGAAAGTTTTTCCCATTCCACATTATTTTCCTCTTTTAAAATGGAGCCGAGTTTCGCGTAACCATTGATTTGCGCGCTGAGTGGATCGTGTTCGCCGTGGCCTTGCAAAAAATACGCTTTGAGCGGTTTGGGATTGGTCAGGCTGAAAATGGCCGACGTAAAAAGCATTTCTCCTTTGAATGCGCTGCGGCGCACTTCTTTGCTTTGCCCCGTCAGCAAAGGAGTCAAATCCATATCAGACAACTCGTTTTTAAAATGGACCTTGGTCCGTCCTTCACAATCGAACACGACGAAATTATTATCCTTGAGGCCGGTCAGTTTATACTTTTCGAGCACTCGCGCCGCCGCGGCAGGAAAGCGGGTGTAATCCACATTTTTGATGACGATTTTTGGATTGAGATAACTGTATTCTTTGAGCAAACCAGAAACCCATTGATAAAGTTCCTCTTCGCCCTGCGCGTCAAAAAAAATCGTGACGTCAACCTGATTGGTCAAGGTTTGCAATATCCGGACGGTTTGCGGCGAAAGTTTTAATTGCGAATGAGCCGTCCATTGAAAGCGTTTGAAATAACCGGCGGAAAGATAATTAGCCATCACCAACAAGGCCAGCACTGCGACGGCGGATAAAAAAACATTTAAGCCGATAACCCAACGGCGGCCCGTGGAAAAACTCGCTTTGAATTTCGTAGCCATGATTATTTCCAGCGGCGGCTTTCCACAACACGATAGGTCAAAAATAGAAAGAAAATTGTGGCGCTAAAATAAAAACTCAGACTGCGCGTGTCCACAATCCCGCGCGAAAAATCCTGCATCTGCCCGACCACATCCACGTAATTAAGAGCGTCGTTCATCCATTCTTTTTGCAGCGGAAGCCGTTCGGAAAAAAAGCTCAACAAAAAAAAAGTGAAGCTGATCGCCAGCGTAATCATGGCCGCAATAATTTGACTGCGCGTCAGAGCGGAGGCAAAACAGCCGATCGCCATAAAAAGAGAACCGAGCAAAAAAATCCCCAGGAATGTGCTGCCCAGCGCGCCGGAATCCAGCGCCATTGGATCGCTGGTGAAATGCGACAAAAGAAAAATACATCCGAGCAGCGGAAGCCACATCAGCATAAAAAAAATCAGAGCCGCCGTGAATTTAGCAAGAACGACTTGCCAATCACTGACCGGCGCGGTCATGAGCGTTTCAAAAGTGCCGGAATATTTTTCCAGCGCGAACAGCCGCATGGTAATCACCGGCGCAGAGAGCAACAAAATCAGCCAAAAAAAAGGCGTCATATAAAATAATTCAGTAATCGGCATCGGCGTCGGCTGCGCCTGCAATTTTTTCAACAGGAAAAAAAAGCTGAGTCCCATTTGAAAAGTGGACAGGGCAATAATGATGTAACCGGCCAGCGATACAAAAAAACTGGCCAGTTCGCGCCGGGTCAGTGTTAGAAAAGCTTGCATCAGGAAATTTCCTCCTCGCCATTTGGGCGGGTGACACGCACAAAAATATCTTCCAACGAATAACGGCTGCGGGAAAGTTCGCGCAATTTCCAACCCCGTTCTTTCACCAGAGAAAATATTTGCGGACGCAAATCCCGTTCGCCAAATGGAGTCAGCGCGCAGCGAAAATAATCTCCTTCCGCTGGTGAAACATCGAATTCATCAATTTCCGCCATTTCTTCCCAACACAATTTTAAGTCAGCAATCGGCGCGGCGATTTCCGCGATAATTTGTCCGCCCTGACTCATTGTTTTTTGCAATTCGGTCGGCGTATCGTCCGCGAGAATTTTTCCCTCATGCAAAATCAAAATACGATTACACATCATTTCCACTTCCGGCAAAATATGAGTGGAAATGAGCACGGTATGTTTTTGGGCCAGGTCTTTAATCAATTGGCGCACGGCCCGAATTTGATTTGGATCCAGGCCAATGGTTGGCTCATCCAGAATAATCAATTCCGGTTCATGCACCAGCGCATCGGCCAGGCCCACTCGTTGTTTGTAGCCTTTGGAAAGATGACCGATAATTTTTTTGCTGACCTCGGCCAGGCCGCATTGCTGCGTGACAACATCCGCGCGTTCCCGGGAACGGCTCACGCTCAAACCTTTTAGGCGCGCGCGAAATTTTAAATATTCCCGCACCCGCATTTCTGAATGGAGCGGATTATTTTCCGGCATATAACCGATGCGGCGGCGCACTTCATCGGCTTGAGTAAAAACGTCAAAACCAGCCACGCGCGCCGATCCGGAGCTCGCCGGCAAATAACAGGAAAGAATCCGCATGGTGGTGCTTTTGCCCGCGCCGTTGGGACCAAGTAAACCGACGATTTCGCCGCGAGCGACGGTGAAAGACAAATCAGAAACAGCCATTTGCCCCGCATAACGCTTGGTTAAATGCGCCACTTCAATCATGGTTCCATTAGTCATTTCCAGCGGGATTTTAAGAGCCAATTTCAGAATGACCAAACAAAAATTCAACCTCGAATTTTCCGGTTTAATTCTATTTTTTTATTTCCAGAACCTCATTTCGACAGGAAAATTTCAGTTGGTCATAAATCTTTTTCGGGCATTCTGTTCTCATGGGAAAACGACGCGAGGCGCGCGAACGCGCGGTGCAATTTTTATTTCAGCACGATTTGAATCCACCGGAAAATCTGGAATTAGCTCTCGCGCAATTTTGGAATTCGCAGCGGCCCGCCGCCATTGCGGAAGAAAAAGGCGATGCGACCTGGGGTCAGAAAATTGAGTTGCCGCCGCCCACTATTGAAGAAGCGGCATTGCGGCTTTTTTCCGAACCGCTTATCCGTGGCGTTCTGGAAAACCGGGATCGTCTCGATGAACAAATCAAAAAACATGCGCTGAATTGGGACTTGCCCAGGATCGCCGCGGTGGATCGAAATATTTTGCGCCTGGCCATTTACGAAATGTTTTATCGCGAAGATATTCCTCCGGTCGTCAGCATCAATGAAGCGGTGGACATCGCCAAAAAATTCTCCACGCAAGACAGCGGGAAATTCGTCAACGGAATTTTGGACAAAGTCAAAAGCGAATTGCTGCGCCCGGCGCGCATCGTGAAATGAAAAATGCAAAATTAAAGAAAGGCAGTGGGGCAAACACCCAATTTTCATTTTTCTATTTTTAATTTTTCATTTTTAATTTTCGATGTTCGCTGACCTTCATCTTCACACTAATTTTTCAGATGGCACTTATTCGCCGGAGGAATTAGCCGCTGCAGGAAAAAAACACGATTTAAACGCGATGTCTTTGACGGACCACGACACGGCGGAAGGGTGTGCCCGCATGGAAGCAGCTTGCGCTTTGCACGGTATTGAATTTATTTCCGGCACAGAACTGACGGCGGAATTAAATGGCCACGAATTGCATTTGCTCGGCTATTCCCTTGACACCAAAAATGAAAAGCTGCTTTTGGAACTGGGCAAATTTCAAAAAGTACGCCAGGAAAGAATTTTGGAAATGGTCGCGCGCCTCAATAAAATCAATATTCCGCTCCAGGCCGAAGCCGTTTTCAAATTAGCCAATTGTCTGTCGCCCGGTCGTCCCCACGTTGCCCGCGCGCTCGTTCAGGCCGGTTTTTGCGCGAGTGTGGATGAAGCATTCGCCCGGTTTCTAAAAAAGAATCGCCCGGCCTTCGTTTCAAAATTTAAAATGTCCGCGCGCGAAGGAATTGAATTGATTCATCATGCCGGAGGTTTGGCGGTAATGGCGCATCCCGGATTAAATCGAGCTGATGAAGTTATTCCCGACCTCGTCGCCGCTGGACTCGATGGCATCGAATGCTTTCACAGCCGGCATTCTTCCGCCGACGCGAACCGTTATTTAAAATTGGCCGAGCAATATAATTTGCTCGTGACGGGCGGCTCTGATTGTCACGGCCTGAGCAAAGGCAAACCGCTCATCGGCGGGGTTAAATTGGATTACAACTATTTTCTCGCGATAAAAAAAGCATTAAAGCGTTGAACCGATTTAACAATTCACGTTTCACAAATCAACAAATGAACCTCTTCAAAAAATTCAAAGCGGGCTTGCAAAAATCCCATCACAAACTCGTTCATGAAATCAAACGGGTCGTCACTTTTTCTCCCAAACTCGAAGGCGCCGCTCTTGATCAACTTGAAGCCGCGCTCATCGCCGCCGATTTGGGCATGGCTACAACCTCGCAAATTATTTCCGCTGTAAAAAAATCTTACGAAACACAAGGCGGCGCCGGGCCGGACGTTTTTGGAATTGCGAAACGCGAAGTGGAAAAAGATCTTTCCTCAAATAATCCTGCCTTGCGTCGGGAAAAAAGTTTGACTGTCATTTCAATTGTTGGCGTGAACGGCACCGGAAAAACCACGACCGCCGCCAAGCTCGCGCATTTAATCCAGTCTCGCGGCGAAACCGTTTTGCTGGGCGCTTGCGACACTTTTCGCGCGGCGGCCATTGAACAAATCAAACATTGGGGCGAACGATTAAAAGTTCCCGTCATTGCCGGCGCGAACCATGCCGACCCTGCTGCCATTGCTCACGATGCCATCACCGCCGCGCTTTCTCGCAACGCAAATTATCTCATCGTGGACACGGCCGGCCGACTTCACACCAAAAGTAATCTCATGCAGGAATTGCAAAAATTGCATCGCGTCATGGGCAAAAAACTTTCCGGCGCGCCCCACGAAGTTTTGCTCGTGATTGACGCCACGACCGGAATGAACGCATTGAATCAAGCGCGCGAATTTCACAAAGCCGTGCCGCTCACCGGTCTCATCGTCACCAAACTCGACGGCACGAGCAAAGGCGGCATGGTCGTCGCGATTCAAAATGAACTTGGCTTGCCGATAAAATTTGTCGGGCTGGGCGAACAGGCCGATGACTTGCAGCCGTTCGAGGCGAAACAATTTGCGCAGGCGTTGTTTGAGGAATGAAGTTTATTTTCGCGCTCCTATTCGTTTTTGATAATCTTAGAACATGAAAGCGACTTTGGAGCCAAAGGAAAAATTTCTCGTTGATGCTGCGGGAAAGCGCATCGCCGTCATGCTTGACTTGGCGACCTACGATCGGTTGCGAGTCAAGGGCCGACACCCTTATAAACGCTATTATTCTCATGCACTGGATCGCCCCATCTGAAAAAGACACGGCCAACGACACCCTGGAAAAACGCCTTTGGGATGCCGCTGATCAATTCCGCGCCAACAGCGGCCTCAGCGCCGCCCAATATTCTCAGCCAGTTCTCGGTTTAATTTTTCTTCGGTTCGCTGAAGTGCGCTTTGCGAAGCAGCGCGCCAAGCTGGAAAAAACGTCCGCCTCGTCGCGACGCGGTTCGCGCCTGAATGATCCCGACGCGTATCAGGCCGACGGCATTCTTTATCTGGCACCGAACGCACGTTTTGATTTTCTGCTCGCTCTTCCCGAAGCCGAGAACATCGGCGCAAAGGTCAACGACGCCATGCGCGACATCGAGAAACAGAACACGCAACTCGCCGGTGTCCTGCCCAAAACCTACAATCTTTTCACCAGCACGTTGCTCAAGGAGTTGTTAAAAAAAGTTTCCGAGATTCCCGCCAGCCTCGATTACGACGCCTTCGGTCGCATCTACGAATATTTCCTCGGCGAGTTCGCGATGACGGAAGGTCAAGGCGGCGGCGAATTTTACACGCCTTCGTCTATCGTTCGATTGCTCACCGAAATCATCGAACCGTATCACGGGCGCATTCTTGACCCGGCGTGCGGTTCGGGTGGCATGTTTGTTTCCTCCGCGCGTTTTGTTTCCCAGCATAAGAGAAAGCCATCGGATGAACTCTCCATTCATGGCGTTGAAAAAACCGACGAAACCGGACGCCTCTGCCGGATGAATCTCGCGGTGCATGGATTGCAAGGCGACATCCGCCACGGAGGACAAGTGAACAGTTATTACGACGACCCGCACAACGCCACCGGCACCTTCGATTTCGTCCTCGCCAATCCACCGTTCAACGTCAACGCCGTGGACAAAGAACGGCTGAAAGATTCCGTCGGCAAAGGTCGCCGTTTTCCCTTCGGCCTTCCCCGCACCGACAACGGGAATTATCTCTGGATACAACTTTTTTATTCCTCGCTGAACGAAAAAGGCCGCGCCGGTTTCGTCATGGCAAACTCTGCTTCCGACGCTCGCAGTTCCGAGCAAGACCTTCGCAAACAACTTATCGAAGCTCGCGCCGTGGACGTGATGGTGGCGGTCGGGCCAAACCTCTTCTACGCCGTCACGCTCCCCTGCACCCTCTGGTTCTTCGACAAATCCAAAACGGTGGGGCGAGCGTCCCCGCGAGCCGATCAAGTCTTGTTCCTCGATGCCCGCCACATCTACCGGCAGATTGATCGTGCACACCGCGAATGGACGCCCGCGCAAATCGCATTCATCGCCAACGTCGTCCGTCTTTATCGCGGCGAAGAACTTGATTTCACCCTCGGCGGCGACGAAGCCCGCGCGAAGATTCAGGAGATATTCGGTTGTAGCAAAGTGGTGGTGGCCGACACGACTCGGTTGGGATGGAGCTTTGCGTATCACCTCTTAAT
>JALYXC010000094.1 GCA_030947315.1 Verrucomicrobiota bacterium
TTTGTCCAGTTCTTTGTACCACCACCAGATAGCTTGCCCGGGCACACTATCTCTTCCCGGCGTTTTATCTTTATTATCTGCGGTGTACATAACCATCGCGAGGTTTAACTGCTTGAGATTACTAAGACACAAGGTCTGCACGGCCGTGGCTTTGGCTTTAGCTAGAGCCGGTAGAAGCAGGCCGGCTAAAATGGCGATAATCGCAATCACCACCAATAATTCAATCAGAGTGAAGGCCTGTTGCCGGGGGCGTCGAAATGCACTGAAAGTTTTCATCGCTTTATTTTTCAGTAGTTCAGTTGAAAGAGGAGACAATCTGGAATAAATCTTATTCCAAAAATTTCCTTTCGTCAATAAAAATGGTTTTCGATAAAGACATTTCGTTTAGTGACGTCACTTTTTTGTAGCGCATTTGAACGACACCCGCGTCGAACCAAAATCTCATTAACACCGTGGCTTTAGCCCGGTGAAACGAGTTCAAAATAAAGTCAGTCGTTTTAACGACTTTACACCCTTTATTCAAAAGCCGCTAAAATTTCGACCATGATTTACAATCGGCCCGTTCGCTGTTAAAAAATTGCTCGTGCTGACCGATTCTGCCATTTGGAAATCTCTTAATTCATCCAGCCGGTTAACTTTAATTTCCGGCCCGTGCGTCATTGAAAATGAAAAACTTTGCCTGGCCATTGCCGGGCGCCTCCAAAAAACCTGCGCCCAACTCGGCGTCAATTATATTTTCAAAGCCAGCTACGACAAAGCTAATCGCTCCTCTGAAAAATCATTTCGCGGACCTGGTCTAGAAGCCGGCTTGAAAATTCTCGCCAAAATTCGCGCCGAATTTGGCTTGCCTGTTTTAACCGATGTTCATTGCGAAACGCAGATCGCCGCGGCCGCGCAAGTCGTGGATATTTTACAAATCCCCGCTTTTCTTTGTCGCCAGACCGATTTAATTGCCGCCGCCGTTCGCACCGGAAAAATTATCAACTTAAAAAAAGGACAATTCCTTTCGCCCCAGGAAATGGGACAAGTTATGAAAAAAGCGCAATCTTCTGGCGGCAAAAAACTTTTAGTCACTGAGCGCGGCACAACTTTCGGCTATAACAATCTGGTCGCGGACATGCGTTCCATTCCAATTATGCGCAAGTTTGGTTTCCCGGTGATTTTTGACGCGACTCATGCGGTGCAATTGCCCGGCGGCGGCGGCGATAAATCGGGCGGCGAGCGGGAATTTGCGCCCGTTCTGGCGCGTTGCGCGGTGGCGGCCGGCGTTCACGGTTTGTTCATCGAAACGCATCCCAATCCAGATCGAGCCTTAAGCGACGGACCGAACATGATTTCTCTCGCCGATATGCCGAAGTTAATTTCGAGTTTACTTAAAATTCATTCCGCGGTTCGGGCTGCTTAAAATGAAATCGTTTTTAAGCTGGAGCACGGTTCTTGGGTTCGGTCTTTTTGCTTTTTTTGCGTTCGCCCAAAAAATTCCGAATGTGAGCATCGGTAAAGGATTTAGTCTGCCTTATTTTCAAGGCACAAATTTAGTCGCAATTTTTACCGGGGAAAAAGCCGATCCCATTCCGGGCGGTGAAATTTTGGTCAACCAATTCGAGTTGAAAAAGTTGAATGAAAAAAATCGCGACCAGGTGGACATGATCGTGCAAGCGCCGCGCTGTTTTTTAAACACCGACAGCAAAATTGCTTATTCACCAGGTCAGCTCAAAGTGCTCAGCGAGATCAATCATTTTTCCATCGAAGGAAAAGGTTTCATCTGGACGCCGACTAAAACAAATATCAATCTCGTCATTTCCAACGAGGTCCACGCCATTATTCAAACAGTCACCAATTCTTTTAATCTCACCAATTCGTCGCTCGATATTTTTTCTGATCATTTTGAATTTGATTCTGAAACCAAAACCAATGCCGAAAAACGGCTGGCGACTTTCTCAGGACGGGTGCGGATTGAAGACAGCGAAATGCGTTTGACATGCGGCCTTTTGACCGCGGATTTATCGGCTTCCTCCACCAATGCGCTTAAAAGTATCGTGGCCGAAAACAATGTCGTCATCGTCAATAAGACCAACAATAGCCGTGCGACGGGCGACCGAGCGATTTACGCGACATTCGATGGACGGCAAATAATAAAACTAATTGGCAACCCAACCTGGAAAGATCCGCAGGGCGAAGGGAAAGCGGACCTTTTTATTTTTGATCGGCTCGCCAAAACGGTTCGTCTGGAAAAAAATGCAAAAATGAAATTGCCGCGCAGCGCTGTGGCGCAATTGGATTTTGGAACGGCTTCGAAAACAAATGCGCCGGCCAACACGAATCAGTTTATTGAAATTTCGGCGGACAGTCTTCACATTCAATTGCCGACCGCCGCGCAAAAATTTCGCCAACTGATCGCGCAGAATAACGTAACCATTCTAAGTGCCAGCGACAACCTTCGCGCCCGCGCGGACCAGGCAATTTTCAATGAAGCGGCCGGTCAGTTGGAATTAAGGAGCAACGCAGTTTGGCAAGCGGATAAAATGGTGGCGAAAGGAAATTTTTTAACGATGAATCGGACGAATCATTTTTTTCAGGCGCGCCAAAACGCCTATTTAAAAATGCCGGTGCAATCGTGGAGCGGCGGTTTAGCTTCGACAAACTCGACTCGCCAACATTCCACCAACCAGTTTCTAACCATTCGTTGTGACAATTTTGACTACAGCACCAACGCGGCTAACTTTCGCGAAAAAGTGCGCGTTCAATTTCTGGAGGAAACGAATTTAAATGGCACGCTGGCGTGTGAACTTTTGCGGATTCGCCTGGTCACCAATCAAATCGAAACTATTTTCGCAAACACGAATGTTGTTTTGGAACAATTGCGTGATCCGGCCAACACGAATTTGATTAAAAAAGGATTAAGTTGCGAACAATTAACGATAGACCGTTCGCCTCAAACAGGTTTTCTTAAAAAAATTGTGGCGCAAAAAAACGTTGAAGCTCAACAACTCGAACGCAGCGGCGCGGCCCAACCGGTCTTACAAAAAATAAAAGCCGAACAAATGACCGTGAATTTTTCCGCCTCTACCAATCAAGTGGAAAACTTTGTCGCGGAACGAAATGTTTTTTTTCAAAAAGAACTCAATCAAGCGACGGGGGAATATGCCGTTTATCAGATGACGGGAACCAACAAAAATCTAAAAATCACGGGCCGGCCCGAAGCGCGCACCGATAAAATTCTGATTCGCGGCGCCGAGAGTTTATTTTGGGACGGGAAAAAATTTAAAATGCTGGGTGGAAAAATTACTCCTTTGATCTCCAGTAATCGTCCGCCAAATTTGCGGGGAAAATAATTGAGGAACGGATTTGCCGCGGTATTCACCATGTTTTCTCCAAAAATCTCAGGCTAGTTTTTTTATTTAAGAGCTTTACAGTTTTCGCCCAAATCGCAAGATACGCGATGTGTCAGTTCTCGTAAGTCAAACTGGCCGGGCTGAACAAAAAGAAGCGCCAACGGCGCCGGTTTTGCATCCGGTTAATCAATTGGACATCGCCATCAAGCGGTCGCAAAACTTTCTGCTGAACGAACAAAAACCGGAGGGTTATTGGGTCGGCGAATTGATGGTGGATTCGACGCTCGTTTCCGACACCATTGCGTATCATCATTGGAATGGCAAAGTGGATAAAAAATGGCAGCGCAAAGCGGTCCACCACATTTTTTCCATGGAACTGCCCGGCGGCGGATGGAATATTTATTACGGCGGGCCGGCGGAAGTCAACGCCACCATCAAAGCTTATTTAGCGCTAAAGTTAGCGGGCGTTTCTGTCACGGATCCGCGCATGTTGCGGGCGCGCGAAATGGCGAAAAATCTCGGCGGCGTTCCCCGCCTGAATACTTTTTCCAAATTATATCTCGCGCTGCTCGGCCTGTATCCGTGGGATTATGTGCCGACAATTCCGAGCGAAGTCATTCTTATCGGCAAATGGTTTCATGTGAATTTTCATGACATGAGCAATTGGAGTCGCTCCATGCTCGTGCCGCTGGCGATTATCAATCACTTCAAGCCGACGCGAAAAGTGAATGTCACGCTCGACGAACTTTATCCCGAAGGTTTTCACGAGCGCGATTTGAAATTACCGCCGGACCCAGATCGGATGACGTGGAGGAATTTTTTCCTTTGGCTCGATAAACTGCATAAATTCGTAGAAAATAATCATCTGCGTCCATTCCGAAAATTCGCTTTGAAAAAAGCCGAGAAATGGATGCTGGAACGATTCGAAGGTTCAGACGGACTCGCCGCGATTTTTCCCGCGATGCTCAACTCGCTCATTGCGCTCAAAGCGCTAGGTTACGCTGAGGATCATCCCGAAGTGCTTCGCGCCGAACGCGAATTAAAAAAACTGGAACACGAAACGGAAAATTCCGTGCGCATTGAGCCTTGCTTTTCACCGGTGTGGGACACGGCGATTGTCGCGATTTGTTTGCATGATTCGGGCCTTCCATCCGATCATCCGGCGCTGAAAAAATGTTGCGACTGGTTGATGGAAAAAGAAATTCGTTTTAAAGGAGATTGGATTTATAAAAATCCGGCGGAGGTCGAACCGAGCGGCTGGGTTTTTGAATTCAACAACAAATGGAATCCTGACGTGGATGATGCGGCAATGGTGCTGCTGGCGTTGCGAAAAATTTCCCCGGATAATCCCCGACGGCGCGACGAATGTTTTCAACGCGGCTTGAAATGGATGATGACTTTTCAATGCAAAGACGGCGGCTGGGCGTCGTTCGACAAAGATTGCACGAAAGGCATTTTGGAAAAAGTTCCCTTCGCTGATCATAACGCCATGCTCGATCCGGAGTGCGCTGATATCACGGCGCGTATTTTGGAATTGCTCGGTTACGAAAAAGTCAGTTTGCGAAATCCGCAAGTGCAAAAAGCCCTCCAGTTCGTGCGCGAACATCAGGAGGAAGATGGCTCGTGGTACGGTCGCTGGGGCGTGAATTATATTTACGGAACCTGGCAGGTTTTGCGCGGAATGCGCGCGCTGAATTTAAACATGAATCAGCCGTGGCTGCAAAAAGGACGCGTCTGGCTGGAAAGTGTTCAACACGAAGACGGCGGCTGGGGCGAACGTTGCAACACATACGACGACCCCGTTTTTAAAGGCCAGGGACCGAGCACGGCGTCGCAAACCGCGTGGGCCGTGATGGGACTTTTGGCGTTTGATGATCCGCATCGAGAAAGCGTTCAGCGCGGCATCGAATATTTAATTCGCACCCAAAATGCGGATGGTTCCTGGACGGAATTAGAAACCACCGGCACCGGTTTTCCGCGAGTTTTTTATTTGAAATACGATATGTATCGAAACAGTTGGCCGCTCCTGGCGCTGGGAAATTATCGAACACTTTTGGAACGCGAGCAGTCCAAAGCCACTGAAGTCAGACATCATTTCGTTGACCACGACAAAGTGATGGCGGTTTAATTTTTCCGTTCAGGATGGCATGGTAAAGTGTTTCAGAAATCTGCATGTTCCACAAAAGGTTCATCTTTTATTTGCTGCTGATTCTAGCAGGCCTCGCGGGCGGCGTCCTGTTGGAGCGGCGGGTTTTGTCGAAAACTGAAAAATCGGCCAGCCATTTTTCAAAGGTTTCTGATCCAAAATTTCAGCGAAAAACAAATCCTCGAAAAATTTTAAAAACAAACGATTCAGCCCTCGCGGAAACTCCACGCCAAAAATTGTCGTGGGAAGAAGTGACGCCAGCGTTACAAGCTGCCTTGGCCGAGACAAACTTTCAAAAACGACGCGAGGCGCTTAATCGTTTGGCGGAGCAAATTCAGGATGAAGACCTTGCCAAAATCTTTCCGGGGCTCATTGATACAATTCCATCCGGCGGCTTGAGAACCGATTTTTTAAAAAGAATTTTAGCGCGCTGGGCTGAGACCGATCCCGTCGCTGCCATGAAAAAAGCGCAAGCCGAACGAAGCGGAGAAGACGAGGTATTGCAAGTTTGGGCCAACCACGATTTAGCAGGAGCGACAGAATGGTGGAAACAATTGCCTCCTGGACAGGCTCGTAATCAAACGATGTCTTCGCTCATTTCGTATTGGGCCAAAGATAATCCGCAAAATGCGCTTGCCTTGATTGAAACTTTGCCGCCCGGACAAAACAAACAGCAATCATATTATTCTCTTTTTTCTGAGTGGGCAGAATCCGATCCGGGCGCGGCCGCAGTCGCAGCGCAGGCGGTGAAATTTTCTGGTTCTCGATCGGACAGCCCACTCTCCAATATTATTTTGCAATGGGCGAGAAAAGATTCTGCGGCGGCGCTCACCTTTGTAAAAAGTTTGCCGGAAGGAACGCAGAAAAAAAATATGTTCCGCAGTTTTATTTCTGGCTTGGCCTCCAGCGATCCGAAAGGGGCGGTTGATCTGGCGATCTCCTCTTTGACCGGCGCCGCTCAGAATGAGGCGCTCGGTCACGCTGTTTCGCAATGGGCCAATTCCGATTTGTCAGCGGCGCTGGTTTGGGTTCAACAATTGCCCGAAGGACGGAATAAACAAAACGCCTTGAATCGTATTGGATATAAATGGGCCGAATCGGATCCTGCGGCTGCCGCAGCTTACGCAAAAACATTGCCTTCGGAGAACAATAACCTGATTCCAACTGTCGCGAGGGCCTGGGCGGAAATTGATTCCAAAGCGGCCTTTGATTGGGTGCAAAGTCTTCCCGCCGGACGGAGTCGCACTGATGCATTGCAAAATGTTGTTTCAAGCTGGGCCAACAATGATCCGCGAGCCGCAGCGAGTTATGTTCAATCGCTTCCGCCGGGGCAATCGAAAAATGAAATGTTAAGCAACCTGGCCGGGCAATGGGTGATGAACGATCCGGAAGGAGCATTGGCTTGGGCAAAAACATTACCGAATGGCGTAGAGCAACAAAGAGTCATGGGAAATTTGATCCAAAATTTGGGAAACGAAAATCCAAAATTGGCGGCGGATTATGCGTTATCGTTGCCGACTGGAGAAGGCCGCAACGAAGCGCTCGGCAACGCCGCTTCCCAATGGGCGAATGTTGATTTGAATGGCGCGGTGGCGTGGGTGCAACAATTGCCCGAAGGCACGGCTAAACAACATGCGCTGCAAA
>JALYXC010000109.1 GCA_030947315.1 Verrucomicrobiota bacterium
GCTTCCCACTGCGTTCCTTCAAGAGC
This sequence comes from Verrucomicrobiota bacterium, assembly GCA_030947315.1. Classification (GTDB taxonomy): domain Bacteria; phylum Verrucomicrobiota; class Verrucomicrobiia; order Limisphaerales; family CANJXF01; genus JALYXC01. The sequence continues at coordinate 27 of JALYXC010000109.1, forward strand.
AGGGGTATTTGTCGCTAAATGATAAACAAGCTCTCTACCCAATTTAAAGGTGAAGTCGCTTGAGAATTGATTAAGCCGGTAAGGTGGTTCGCGCTTTTCTACGGTTCTCAATCGTGGTTCTGCCATAAGGAGCGGATTTTTCTAAAAGTCGCATTTGCCCAGATGAACTTTGCGGATAAGTGGTTTGCCCATTTCGCTCGCGAGTTATCCAGCCTTGCGCCTCCAATACTTTTTCAGCTACCGCACGAACGAGATTTACCGGAACTGAGTTTCCAGCTTGCTTGCGAGTCTGTGAGTCATTGCAAACAATTTTAAAAGTTTCAGGGAAGCCTTGTAAGCGGAGCATTTCTCTTGGTGTCAATCGTCGCTCTCCATTGACTAGAAGATAATTGTAAGAGGCGCCAGCGCGTAACGCGCAAGAGAACGGATATGCGCTGACATGTCCTGCTTTGTTTTCATGCCAAATAGTAGGTTCATTTGTCGGTTGCAATTTAGTCAAACGGCTTAAACGGATGCGATCAGAAGCATAGTGTTTTTTTGCAACGTTCTTTTCTAAAATCTGTTTCAACGGAGTCATCTGAAAACCGCCTTCTGGCCATTCAAATTTTGAGAAAGCATCTGCATTTTTCAATCCTACGATAAACACTCGTTCTCGTTTTTGTGGCAATCCAAACTTTAAAGCATTCAACACGCGAAAATTGGTATAATAGCCAAGGTCGCGCAAAGTCTCTAAAATTCGTTTAAAGGTCTTCCCTTCATTGTGACCCGTTAAAAGTTTGACGTTTTCCAAAATGAAAGCCGACGGTTTTTTTGCTTTCAAAATTCGCGCTATGTCAAAAAAAAGAGTGCCACGCATATCCGCAAAGCCCTTCATCTGCCCAATGATACTGAACGCTTGACACGGAAAACCGCCCAGCAATAAATCATGAGCAGGAATAATGTTTTCATCTACCTGCTTAATGTCACCAATCGGCCTATGACCATAATTGGCCTCATAAGCGTTTTGACATTCTGAATCAATATCGGAAGACAATACGCAATTGGCGGTCAAATTATTTTCTCGCGCAAGATCATCAACGGCTAATCGAAAACCGCCAATCCCGCAAAATAAATCCACGAACTTGATAGATTTTGAAGGCATTTCGGTTTTGCGGTTTTGCATTCTTGAACAATACGGAGTCCTCGTAAATTTATCCAATTAAATTCTATAAGTTCTGAATGCGAAAAAGGTTGCTTGACTTTACCAGTAATAATATAAGTATATAAACATAAATTGAATGGACGCGGCGAGTCTCGAACTCGCAATTCCGGGGTGTAAAGTCACGGAGTTTGCCTGTTAACTTACGCGCCCTGTTCAGTTGCCTTCCGGCGTTCAGGTTGCTTGAACAGCATTATCACCTGAACGCCGGTTTCTTTTATGTCATTGCGCTACATGCATTCGGCTTCCCGCACTGCGCTTTTCATTCTTCTCTTCATAAATTTAGTCACCCTCTTTTTCTTCACCACTCCAATTGACTTGGAGCGTAAATTCCGTCCATTTATTGAGCCTCTTAATTTCCTGTGGGGTAATATCAAGGGGCGATAAGATTGTTACCTTGCGATTGTTTGCCAATGGCAATTCGTATGAGTGGTATCCATTTGGTGCCATTGGGTTGGGCACCCCAGAATCACCGGGGCCTGATGTGGTTGGCGGATTGCTCTTTTCCGGTGGGTGTGGCGGCAGTAGTTTTTCATTTGTGGATGTTGAAGCTCCATGTTTCGCTGCGTCAAATCGAAGAAAACCCTGCTCGTCAATAACTCCAATCTTTTGGGCGGATCGCACAAAAAACTGCGCTGCTCGCAAAGACCAGCTTTCAGGGACCCTATATTGAGTGTGAAAGATATTGGATAGCATTTTTGTCTCTGGAATCTTTTGACCGTCAAAACGTTTTATTATTTCAGCAAAACCGGAAGGAGAACTAAGAAATAAGAGGGAGGCTTCAACTTTATCAGAGTCGCTTGTTGGGAAATAATACCGCTTTGCAATCTCTGTTAGAGTGTAAGAAGACCTGCCCTCAATCAGTCCAAAACATTTGGCGGACGCAATCCGAAAAGTGAAGCCTTGCGATTTTTCATCCTCTTTTAGAGTGGATGCCAATAGGCTTTTTGGAACGGGAGTCTTGTTTCCGCCAAGCTGCTTAACAGCGTCAGAGAGTCCCAGGGCATTCGCAAGAGCAACATACGGATAACTTGCGCCCTGCTGAGATTTATCGTTTTCAATCGTCATGACTAAGAAACTATTACAACCTTAGATGCGCGTCAATAGTTTTCTACAATTATTTTAGACTAAGTAAAGCAGGGCGTTTAAATTTTTCGGTTTCTAAATTAAGACCCTTATCCGCAGCGCCTCATAAATAACTGGCAAAATATTCAAAAGAATTCAACGTAATCCAAATGAAGGCAGGCGCGAAAAACAAAACTCCAAACTAAAAAATGAGAAAACAGATGCGCGTTACTCTCTACTTTTTATTTTTTATGCTTGTCCTGCTCCAAACCGGTTGCCGCACGGTCGCTCCATTTCCCGCTGTGGATTTCAAACAAACCGACTGGAAAATTCAGGAAGGCCAGGCCGTCTGGAAACCAAATCACAAAGCGCCGGAAATCGCCGGTGAAATTTTAGCCGCGCAAAACTCAACCGGAAAAACGGTGGTGCAATTTATCAAAAATCCTTTTCCAATTACCATTGCGCAAACCACCAGCAATGCGTGGCAGATTGAATTTCCGCCGCAGAACAAAACTTTTTCCGGTCGCGGAAAACCGCCCGCGAAATTTGGTCCGTTGCCAACCGGTTGGCTGCAACTCGCGAATTGTCTGAAAGGAAATTCTCCGCCCGCCAACTGGTCTTTCCAAAAAATTGACGAAATGAACTGGCGTTTGGAAAATAAAAAAACCGGCGAATCCATCGAAGGATTTCTAAATCCATGAAATTGAAATCGCCTGGTTGGTTTTTGCTGCTGCTTCTCATTCCGGTCGGTTTTGGTTTCGCCCGACTCAAGCTGAGCGTCGAAATGCTCGACTTGCTTCCGCAGGATTCGCCCATTGTTCAAGGGCTGAAACTGTATCAGGAAAATTTTTCCTATTCGCGCGAACTTTACGTCACCGTTATTTCGCCCGATGCAGAAACCACGGAAAATGTCGCGCGCACTCTCGCCACTAATCTTCGCACGAAATCAAATCTCGTTTCCCAAGTTACGTGGCAACCGCCGTGGTTTGAATCGCCTGCGCAGGCTTCCGAAC
>JALYXC010000110.1 GCA_030947315.1 Verrucomicrobiota bacterium
GATTTTTGATGGGCTTCGCCGGTTGCCCTTTATCGCCCTGGCACATCACGCAAATCCCGATTTCCGCGCCGTCATTTTTCGCGCGCGCCAGCATTCCGGCGCACAACAACTCCGCGTCATCTGGATGCGCCACAACCGCTAAAATCCGTTCACCTGCGAAATCAAATTTCATTTCCCGAGCAAATGCTCAATCACCATTTGATCCAAATCCTGATAATTTCGATCCGCAATTAATTGCTTTGCTTTCGCTTCATCAAACGATTGCGCTTTCTCGACCAGTTTCAAAAATGTCCGGCGACTGTTCTCCAAATGTTTGAGCGTGTGTTCGATTTTCGTCGGACGAAACGGATGCACGTCGAAGCAAATATATTCGCCGTTGCTGCCGTATTTATTGCGTTCCAAAACGCGCACCTGATTAAACGCGCTGCGAAGATTCGCGCTGCCGAACGGTTTGTCTTGATCAAATTTCAAACCATTTTGATCATTCAAATGCAGCGACCAAAGTTTGTTAAAGGTCATTGCGAAATCAATTTCATCGGCAGGATCGAGACCAGCTAAAATGCAATGCGCGCTTTCGATCAATGCGCCGACGCGTTTCGGATCCAACGTTAATTGCGCCACGGCCAGCGCGTGCCCAATCGTCGGAATGTAAGCGTGATCCATCGGTTCATTTGGTTTTGGTTCGATGGCGAGACGAATTTTTTTATCGTGTCCAAGCATTTTATCAAACGCCTCAACCATCAACTCCACACTGCGCTTGCCGTTTTTTGATTCGCGCAAATAAGTTCCTTCGCGGGCGAGCCACAAAACAATTAATTCGGTGCCGAGAATTTTCGCGATGTCAATGGTGCGCAGCGAACGATCAATTGCGTACTGCCGCGCTTTCGGATCGTTGCTCGTGTAAGCGCCGTCAATTGTCATCGGCGAAAACCAAAGTCGCGGCGCCACCATTTCGGCGACGATTCCTTCCCCATCCAAACGCTTTTTCAACTCTTTGGCTTCCTTGCGAATTTGCGTTTCGGATTTGCGGTCAATGTCGGGAACCGCATCGTCGTCATGAAACATCATCGCGTCGTAACCGAGTTTTTTGAGAGCGTCGAGTTTCCAGTCGAACGTTTGCGGCGGACGTGTTGTCGGCCCGTAAGGATCAGAGCCTTCACTAATGTTCCAGGGACCAAAGCAAAATTTGTAGGCGGATTTTTTAGCCATAATTTTTGAAGAATGAATTGCCAACGAAAATTTTGAAACAATTAATTATTCATGTTGACCCAGTGGATTTGCGCATGGCACTCCCATTTTTTTGAAGTCGTTGAGATTTCCCGTAGCGACGGTTGCGCCGGTTCGTATCGCCATCGCGCCAAGCAAAGCGTCCGGCAAACTCGGTTTGCCTTTGCCGCTGCGCCGCGTTTCACCTGCCATTCGTGCGGCCAATTCGTAATCTTGAACTTCGTTTGGGAGCGACGCAATTCCAGCAATTCGCTCGCGATAAAACTGTTCGCCGCGCCGACGCTTCGCTGCATCTGCAACAGCATGAACACCCAGAAGAAATTCAGCGCGAATAATGTCTGCAGTTGCGAACTCAGCATCTGACCGACGCCATAAATCAAAAGCAGGATTGCCGCGCTCGCCTTCAATCAGAATATCGCAATCAATGAGCCAGCGCGTCATAGTCATTGTCCAATTCAGCCAGATTTGCCGCAATGGCATTCGCTGACGCTTTGTCCAGCGCATCCGCTTTGTAGCCGTTAAACAAGCGGGAAAATTCTTTGCCGCTCATAAACCCGCAATCGGGAACAAGCCGCGCCACAGTCCGGCCATGCTTCCGAATGCGAACCGTTTCACCATGCTCCACTCGCGCTAAAAATTCGTGCAACTCACGGGCGAGCGTCGTTGCCGTTGTGTCAATCATGCGATTTAAAATACATATTTTACACACCAATGCAATTCCCATTCGCGTGATAAAAAAATAAAAAGCTCTGTCGGTTTTTTCTCGTCGAAACAATTTTCCGTCTTAACACTTTCTTTATGAGTACAAATCTTCCTCAAGAAATTCCGGGTCGCGTGACTTTCATGGAAGGCAACGGCGAGTTGCCAAAAATCCAAATCGCCACGCCATGGAGTCATGCCGAAATTTATTTGCAAGGCGCGCACATCACTCATTTTCAAAATATTGGTGAGCCGCCGCTTTTGTTTTTGAGTCAGGTCAGCCGGTTTGAAAAGGGAACACCGATTCGCGGTGGGATTCCGATTATTTTTCCGTGGTTCGGCCCGCGCGAAGGCCAGGTCATGCACGG